>JBEKOS010000001.1:0-40858 GCA_049521535.1 Terriglobales bacterium
CGCCGAGTCCGCTGTCTGCGCTTATCTCTCCTGGATTGCCCTGATTGGTGTGGGAATCAATGGAGTATGGCATGTTAGGATGGCGGACCCCGCTGCGGCGTTGGCGGTCGTGCCGATTATTCTGTACGAAGGCAGGGAAGCGCTGCGGGGTCGGCCCTGTGGCTGCGGCGCGTGCGGAATATAATGGGTGAAGTGTGAGTTCCCATTTTCCGCCGCGGAAGCTCCGGGGTGTCATCATGCGGAAAAGGTTCTGTTTAGACACGAGAAACAAGGGAGCGAGGGCCAGGGCCCTTTTTCCTGCATTGCTGTTCGTTCTTTTAGGTTTACTGGTCCTGGGCACGTTCGCCGTTGCCGATTCACCACCGTCAAACACCGCACTGCAACCCATGACCAAGGAGACGCGCATGCTGGTAATCCGCAGTCTCAACGCGGAATTGGTTTATGTGCGGCACGTCCTCCCGCAGGGCACCAAGTGGATTACGGTCAAAGATCAGAAAATTATTGCGCCCGACGAAGGCGAACTCCAACGGCTGGTGTCCACGTTTGGCCCGGCGGTCAAGCCGGGAGATCGCGCCATGATCTCAAATATCCTGATAAAGGAAAAAAGCATTCTTTTCGAAATCAACGGCGGTCCCAAGAAGAAAACCAAGTGGTATCAACACGTGCAGATTTCGGCAGGCAGCACGCCGCTCAGTCCTACCGAGGATGCCACAAAGAACCCACACGGATCCATGATCGAGCTTCTGTTCGATACGCAATTTGTTCCCGAGTTGACTGGCGACCAGATCCGCGACCTGCTCCACCCGGTATTCGATTTCAAGGCCCAGTCCGCCGCCGAAGCCTACATGGAATCGGTACCACCGCAGGTGAAGGAGGCGATCAAGAATCACGAGATTCTGGTGGGCATGAATCGGGAAATGGTGGATTATGCAAAGGGCCGTCCTGACCGCAAGATCCGTGAACAGGATGCCGCTACCGGCAAGGATTATGAGGAATGGTTATATGGACAGCCGCCGGCGGAAGTGCAGTTTGTGCGTTTTCATGGAGATGAAGTTGTGCGGCTGGAGATCATGCGGGTGAACGGCGAGAAGGTCATCCGCACGGAGAAGGAAGTTGACCTGAAGCCTATCGTCGCCGAAGAGAAAGAGAAGCCAAGCCCGGTGCCGGCGAGCCGCCCCACGCTCCTTCGACCCGGCGAGCAGGCGCAGAACCAGCAGCAATTGCCCAAGGGTTCAGTGGACAATACCGTTCCCAGCGGCGAGCCAACGTCGCTGCCGTCACCCGGAAAAGGACCACCAGCCTTCCCCGCCCCGGTTTTTGGCGGATAGGCCAGCCGATTCATCGGGCGCAGAGCTTTCCAGTTGATAAACTGATTCCGTGAAGGTTGCGCTCGCCCAGATTAACTCCACCGTCGGCGATTTCACCGGAAACTCAGGCCGGATCATTGATTTCTCCCGCCGCGCACAGGCAGCCGGTGCTGCATTGGTCTTATTTCCTGAGATGTCGGTGTGCGGATACCCAGCACGCGACCTGGTGGAGATGCCGGCGTTTGTGGCTCGCAATGAAGAGGTAGTCCGCCAGATCGCCGCCGAGACCGCGGGGGTTACGGTGATTTGCGGCTTCGCCAGCCGGGCGCACGAGCAGACGGGCAAGTCAGTGATGAATTCCGCCGCCGTGCTGCAAAACGGCAAATTGGCCATGGTGCAGTCGAAACGGCTGCTGCCTACCTACGATGTTTTTGATGAGATGCGTAACTTTGCGCCCGCGGAGCGGCAGTCATTGCTGCCCTGCAATGGCAAACAAATGGCGCTGACCGTTTGTGAAGACGCCTGGAATGACAAGTCCTTCTGGAATCGCCGGCTCTATGAAGCCGACCCGGTGGAGGAATTGGTGCGTGCCGGGGGCAACTTCCTGTTGAACATTGCGGCTTCCCCCTTCTATCTCGGAAAGCGGAGATTGCGGCGCGAGATGCTCGCTTCGCTGGCCAGGCGTCACCGGATTCCGGTAGCCATGTGCAACCTGGTCGGTGGCAATGACAGCCTGGTGTTTGATGGTTCCAGCCTCGTCCTCAACGCTGACGGCGAGGTGGTTGCAGAAGCACTGTCGTTCGAGGAGGACCTGGTTCTGTTCGACACCGAATCCATGACTGGCGAGATGCATGGACAGGTTTCCGGTGAGGAGGCCAAGGCTTATGCGGCCCTGGTGCTCGGAACACGCGATTATGTGCGCAAGTGCGGATTCAAGCGCGTTCTGATCGGATTGAGCGGGGGAATCGATTCGGCGCTAACCGCTGCTATCGCCGTGGATGCACTGGGCCGGGAGAATGTTACCGGAATACTCATGCCGGGACCCTATTCCTCGCATGGCAGCGTTGAGGATGCTAGTGTGCTGGCTTCGAATCTGGGCATCTGTATCGAACATATCCCGATTACCGGCATATTTGAGTCTTATGTCAAGGTGCTCCAGTCGCTGTTTGCCGGGCACAAGGTTGATGCAACGGAAGAGAATATCCAGGCGCGCATCCGCGGCAACCTGCTTATGGCGCTGTCCAACAAATTCGGCAGTCTGGTTTTGACTACCGGCAACAAGTCTGAGTGGGCAGTCGGATACTGCACACTCTATGGCGATATGGCAGGCGGGTTGGCCGTGATCTCAGACGTGCCCAAAACGATGGTATACCGCCTGGCAGAATATGTGAATTCCAAGCGGCCAAACATGATCCCCAGTTCGACCATCGAGAAGCCGCCCTCCGCCGAGTTGCGCCCGGATCAGAAGGATCAGGACACGCTGCCTCCCTACGACGTCCTGGACACGATTCTGGAGGGCTATGTTGAGGATTACTGCACTGCGGAGCAGATTGCCTCCGCCCACAATTACGACTTGCAATTGGTGCGATCGGTAATTCGCATGGTGGACAGCGTTGAATACAAGCGGCAACAGGCCTCACCCGGACTCAAGATCACGGAGCGGGCATTCGGCGTGGGGCGGCGGTTTCCCATAGCCGCGAAACACGAAATCTGACTATTTGTAGTTGGCAATTTGTAATTTGCAAATGGCGCCGCAACACGACATCATTTGCAGGCTGCCGGGACTGACATGAAACACGAAGTCGGGAAATTAGCGCCCACGGTTGCCGTGGTTGGCGGTGGACTGGCGGGTCTGGCCGCCGGCACTGCCCTGGCGAGCGCCGGCTTCAAGGTCACACTGCTTGAGCGCAAGCCTTTCCTGGGAGGACGCGCCTCGTCCTATGAACTTCCCGGTGCCGACGAGGTCGTGGACAATTGCCAGCATGTTGTGCTCGGCTGTTGCACCAACCTGATCGACTTTTACCGTCGCATCGGCGCCAGCGATCTGGTGCGCTGGTACGACCATCTTACCTTCATTGAACCGGGCGGACGGCAGTCTGTCATTTCCCCGAGTTGGCTGCCGGCGCCGTTTCACGCGGCGCGGTCCTTCCTGCGTGCGCCGATGCTTGCAGGTCCGGACAAAAGGGCAATCGCTCGGGCCCTGGCCGCGTTTGCATCGAGATTGCCTGCCGATGATGGAAGGCCATTTTCCCAATGGCTGCTTGACCGGGGACAGTCCGCAGGCGCCATTGAGCACTTTTGGAAACCAGTACTGGTGAGTTCTCTGAATGAGGACCTGGAGCGCATTTCCCTGCCGGCTGCCGCCCTCGTTTTTCGCGAGTCGTTCATGAAATCTGCGCAGGGCGGCCGCATGGGACTACCGCGGGTTCCGCTGTCCGATCTCTACTCGCGGGCGGGAGAGTATATCCGGGCAAATGGCGGCACAATCGAAATGCGCGCCGCCGTGGAGCAAGTGGAGCCTTTTCAGGAGAAGGTCTTGTTTGCCCCGCGACTGTATGCCAGAGTCTCCGTGAACAACGTATCACAAATGTTTGACTACGCGGTTTCTGCGCTGCCCTTCGATCAGTTGATGCGGATTCTGCCTGACGTACCGGAGCTACAGGGCTTACGCACCCAGTTGGGGCGTTTTGAAACCACGCCAATAACCGGCATTCATATCTGGTTTGACCGCCAGATCACGAAGCTCGATCACGCTGTGCTGCTGGATCGCACCATTCAATGGATGTTTCATAAGTCTCGGATACTGGGGACCCATCGCCAGGACGGTAGCGAAGGCACGAATGGTAGCTACGTCGAACTTGTGGTCAGCGCATCCAAGTCGCTGGTGGACCTATCCCGCAAGGAAATTATTGAAATGGCGATTCAGGAATTGGTGGAATTTTTCCCTGCGGTCTGGGAGGCACGTCCGCTCAAAGCGACCGTCGTAAAAGAAATCAACGCGACGTTTGCGCCACTGCCTGGCGTGGATGCAAATCGCCCACCAGCGCAAACTCCATGGCCCCGCGTTTTTCTCGCCGGGGACTGGACTGCCACCGGCTGGCCGGCAACTATGGAAAGCGCAGTCCGCAGCGGATATCTGGCGGCGGAGGCAATCTGCCGCACCGAAGGAACTCACCAGCGCTTCCTTGTGCCTGATCTGCCACCTTCGGGATTCATGCGGCTCCTCGGTAATTGAGACCGTTTCGAGCAGAAGCCGGGTGAAATCAATTTTCTATGACTGTTCCTCCAGCATTGGATTTGCTCGTGACCAATAACGCTGGTACGAGCGGTACACACCATACATCAACGGCAACACGCCGACTGCATACCAACCGATATACATGGATGCCGCGAGTACAATTGCCGCGAGGCCGGCGCTGAGCACGAAGTAAGGGAAGGTCAGGCTGAAAATCTCGCGCCACACTTTCGAGAATCCCGCCTCGGCAGTCGGATCCGTTGCCGCTATTACCAGTGAGACCGGAAGCGTATCGCCGAGGAAGAACGCTGCAGTCGAGGCCATAACCAACAGCGCGCCGGTCGCAACTGGAAGGTGATGGGCTTGATGGAAGGCCAGTCCGGCAAATCCCGTGGCGTTTAACACATTACAAACGTTGAAAATGATCTGAACGGGCCGCTGACGATGTTTGCCAGGCAAGCACTGCACCAGAGTGGAAAGTCCGGCTACTGCCAGTGCCTCACCAAAGCTGAGTCCTGCCAGCGCGACCAGTATGAAGGGCAGATTCATGGACATGGAGCCTTCTAGCCCCGGCAGTGTGACCTTGAATCGCGCAGCTACGCCAGCTATCAAAAGGAGAATGCCGAATCTGGTCGCGTCTGCGGAATGAAATCCCCGCAGGCCGGCGCCCATCACCGCCAGGCTGCATAACACCACTGCGCCGATTATGAGTGTTGCGAACCGTGAGCTCTTTAGCATGGGATCCTCCTTTCTAGGCCATGCTCACGGTCTTAGTTTTCGCCGTAGATTGCGACCGTTGAACTCTCGCTATCATCAGTGGTGCTCTTACCCCAGACGACTGACTGCCCCCAGACTGTGCCGAATCCCTGGCTGGAACTTGTGCCCCAGACAGCAGCATTGCCCCAGAGGACACCGTCGTCGTTGAGCAAAGCTTGGGTGCCCCAAACATTCGTTTCCGACCACGCTCCCGAAGTGGACCAGACGGCGGGCGCTTCGGTAACCAGGGTGACGGTCGTACTTCCGTTCTTGGTGCTGTAGTTCACGGGCGGCGACATGGCGGCGCCGACAGTATTGGGCGCCAATGCACTGCTGTTCAGCGCGGTCTGAATGTCGAGGTATCCGGCGCCTATGGTGAACACATCATATTGTTCGTTGTAAGTAATTCCGGTTGTCGGATCAGTAGCGGTGCTGTACATCGGAAAGGCCTTGTAGGCGCTGATCATCATCCGCGCCTTCACCTGGTCCGGCGTGAGATTAGGCTGCTGTTGCAACATCAGCGCGGCCGCGCCGCTGACAACGCCGGTGGCCATGCTGGTGCCACTGAGTTGAAAGTACTCGGATGAGGGCGAACTGCTCCCGCCGGTCTGGTACAGAGAGTATGGGTCTATATTGGCTGGATAGGTGGCGGACAAATACGTTCCCGCTCCATAAAGCGACGTGATGCGATTGCCCGGCGCTACGATATCGGGCTTTGCGATGTGGTCCAGGGGCGATGGTCCTTTGGAACTGTAGCTGGTGATTACGTCATCGGCGCGGCTAAGTGTTCCCATGGTATTCATGGCGCCGACGGTAATCACGTAAGGGTCATTGCCCGGCGCATCGATGGTGAGATACCCATTCGTGTTAAATGTGGTATCACGTCCGTCGTTGCCAGCAGCGACTACCACCACGATTCCAGCTTTCCAGGCCGATTCGACGGCCTGGCAAAGCGGATCCTGCGCATAGCTTTCCTCTACGGGGCGTCCCAGCGATAGGTTGATAACTCGAATGTTATAGGTTTTCTTGAGATTGATTGCCTGTGAAATTGCATTGATGACGTCGCTGTCCTGGCCCGCACCGGTTCCATTCAGGACACGGAGGTTTACCAGGTTTACATTCGGCGCGACCCCATCGAAGGTATAAAAATACTGGCTTCCGGTCGAATCCTTGCCGTCACCCCCGATGATGCCGGCCACGTGGGTCCCATGACCGTAAGTGTCATTTGCGCTTCCGCCGGCATTGTTAACCAGATTCTGACTGTAAACCACGCGGTTTCCCAGGTCGGCGACGTTCATCACGCCGCTGTCAATTACGGCCACTCCAATGCCGCTGCCATTAAGGCCCAGGTTCCAGGCGTAACTGGCGCTCACCGCCTCAGGATAGTAATCCAGCGTCAGCGACGAACTGGTGCTCATGGACTGTAAATGACGATCGGGCGAAATGTAAGCGACCTCCGGCTCCTTGCTCAGTTCCTCCAGGGTGCTGGCAGGGATCGAGAACTTGCCGGCCTTGATGAAATCGAAGCGAGTCCGCAGCGTCCCGCCGTGTGCACGCACCTTGTTAAAATGCCGTTCGGTAGGCGCCGTGATGAATTGGATAATCACGTCAACTGGCGCAGCACTCGATAGGTCAAGGTCGCTTGCCAACTTCGCCGACGCGGCTGCCCTCGCGGGCGAAGGGCTGGACGCCGGGTGTGACTCTGCACCAAAGGCCGGAATGACGGCCGTGGTGATCATCAATACTGTTGCGATTAGCCATGAAAATGTGTTGTTTCTAGTCATCGTCCTCTTCCTCTCGTTGCGAATTTCCTCGAATGTCAATCTTCAGTTCTTGTAGAAGTTGGATATGTCAGCATCCTTTGTCTTCCCTTCGATCTCGGCGGCATGATTTGCAGGAATCGTGGCCTGCATGAGATGGATCAGAGGCGATGCTCGCCGGGGTGCAGCGGGACGGGCGGTTGGCGTTTCCCTTGCAATACGATGGAAACCGAGCGCATTTTTCGAGGTTCCTTCCGCCGTTACGACCACCAGGAGGGCTGCTACCAGAATTGTGATCGATAGCACCTTGTTCGTCGTTTTCATTTTCTAAGCCTCCGCCCTTCGACAGATTGCACGGACAGTGCCAGATCCAAGCAAGTCATAAGTTGATGATTCTTATTGAAGGTGGCGTTGCAAGGACCCACGACCTGGGACAAATCGTCTTTAACTTGCGGACACTTGGGACAATCCGTCCCAACGACTGATTTTGCGATTGCCTGAGTTCCGCCGGTAATAAAACGCGAGAAAGAACTCGCTGCTAAGTGACGCTTATGAATGCGGATCAAACGGACACAGACAATCATGACGGTGGAGTGTCCCGATGGGCCAACATTGGATGATGAAGGGAACGGAGGGCGGGAGAGGACAGAAAGTTCTAAACGGATGCGTCGGCGGAGCGGGTGTTAACCTGACCAGATTTCTCGATGCCAGCCCAATAAGCTCGATATGACCGATACACTCCGTACATGATGGGCAACATGCCCAGGGCGCACCATCCAGCGT
Organism: Terriglobales bacterium; assembly: GCA_049521535.1. Taxonomy (GTDB): domain Bacteria; phylum Acidobacteriota; class Terriglobia; order Terriglobales; family Acidobacteriaceae; genus CAZUCM01. The sequence continues at coordinate 7,842 of JBEKOS010000001.1, forward strand.
ACTCTGAGGCCGCGATGACGATACGAGCTACACCCGTGCTTAGCACAAAATAGGGAAACGTTAAGCCGAAAATCTCGCGCCAGTTACGAGCCATTCCGCGAAACGGTGCCGCTTCCGTTGCCGCAATGACAATTGCGACAGGAATGGTATCGCTTACGAAGAATAACGCGGCGGCAGGTACCACCATGAGGGATGCGGCGGCGGCCGGCAAGCCGCCTGCCTGATGAAAAGCTACGCCTGCCAATGCGGTGGCGTTGACCATGTTGCAGGTATTGAAGAGAAACTGAACCGGCCGCATCTTGTAGCCGTTACGCGGCAAGCATTGCACCAGGGTCGACAAGAGGGTAATGAGAATCGCCTCTCCAAAACTGAGTTTGGCGAGCGCGATGAGAATGAAGGGAAGGTTCACTGACATGCTTCCCTCGAGGCCCGGCATTGCAATTCTAAGCCGCGAAGCCACGAGTGCCATGGTCAGGAGCACGGTAAAGAAGGTGAAGTCCGCGATCCGAAAGCTCCGCAGCCCGCAGCCGAGTGCCACCAGGCTGCCCAGCAAAACCGCGCCGACAACCCATCCCGTTAATCGTGAGCTCGTCTTCATGACGTTTCTCTTCAGTAGCAGGCTGCTATCGACGTGTCCACTCTCACCCTGGGTAAGCAGGTAGTCAGCGGTGTGTGACCGTTACTACCTGCTGCCTGCCAACTGTAAAAGATCTCACGATTTACTAGTCGCCAGTCAAAACAGCCATGCCGGCATCGGGAGCGCCGCTCTTGCCCCAAACCACCGACTTGCCCCACAACACGCTGGTCGCTTCCACCGCCATGTTGCCCCACACGGCCTCCGCAGCGCCCCAAAGTTGTGAGCTGCCGGCGAGCGTAACGGAAGTGCCCCAAACCGAAGAAATTGACCAGGTCGAGGAAGAGCTTCCCAGTACCGAACCAGTAGCGGGAACAACTTGTACCGACCCGCTGTAGCTGAAGGTGGCGCTGGGCGACATGGCGCTGCCCACCGTGCTCGGCGCCAGCGCGCTGCTGGAAAGCGCCGCCTGCACATTCAGGTAGCCCGCGCCTACGGTGAAGATATCGCTTTGCGAATTGTAGGTAAAACCGGCAGAAAAGACGCTGGTGTAGGGCTGCAAGGTCTTGCTGGCGGTCAGCATGATCCGGGCTTTCACCTGGTCGGGCGTCAGTGCCGGTGTCTGCTGCAGCATGAGGGCGACAGTGCCGGCCACCGCCGGGGTGGCCATGCTGGTGCCGCTCAGCATGAAGTAGGCGCTGGAAGCAGCGCTGGTGCCGCTGGTCTGATAAGTCGAGGTGGGCACCACGTTGGTGGGTTCCTCGCCGTACAGCGTGCTGCCGGGAACGCACAACGAGATGATCTGATTGCCCGGGGCCACGACGTCCGGCTTCACGATCTGATCGACCACGGTGGGCCCCTTGGAACTGTAGCTGGCGATCTGGTCATCGGCGGGACTGGGCGTGCCGTTGGTGTTCATAGCGCCGACGGTCAGGACATAAGGATCATTGCCGGGCGCGTCGATCATGCCGTAGCCATTCTCGCCATAGGTATTGTCGCGGCCATCATTGCCGGCGGCAACGACCACCACGATCCCGTCCTGCCAGGCGGCTTCGACGGCCTGGCAGAGGGGGTCCTGAGTATAGCTCTCATACACTCCCCGTCCCACGGAGAGGTTGATGATGCGGATGTTGTAGGTGCTCTTCAGCGCCATGGCCTGATCAATGGCGGCGATGATGGTGCTGTCGGCGCCGGAGCCGTTCTCGTCGAGCACACGGAGGTTGACGATGTTGACGCTGGGGGCCACGCCTTTAATCGTGAGGCTGTAGCCAGACCCGGAGGACTGCGCACCATTGCCGCCGAGGATGCCGGCGACATGCGTGCCATGGCCATACAGGTCGGTGGTGGTGCTGGTTTCGCCGGGGACAAAGCTCTGGTTATAGACCACGCGTGAACCGAGGTCGGGGTTGGGCAAGATGCCACTGTCGATCACGGCCACGCCAATGCCCGCGCCATTGAAGCCCAGGTTCCAGGCATACGCGGTATTGATGGTGTTCTGATAGTTGTCAAAATACTGCGAGGTGTGCGTCTTGGTCTTGCGGTCGGGAGAAATGAAGGCCACCTCAGGATCGTTCGCCAGCTCCGACAGGATTCTGGGGGAAACGGTGAACACCGCGCCCTTTACGCTGTGGAACTGAGATTTCAGCTTGCCGCCGCGGCTGAGTACTTTGTCGATATGGTGCTGGCTGGGCTTGGCGGTGAACTGCACAATCACGTCCACGGGCTCGGATTTGGTGGTGTCGAGGTCCAACGCAATTTTGCCGTTGTTGGCCCGGGATATCTGTCCCCAGAGCGCGCTGGCATTCGCCAAGGGCGAAATGCTCAGCACCAGGACTAAAGTTGCGATCCATCCGAATCTCTGATTTCTACTCATCATTAGCTCTCCTTCACTTTCCTCTCGAAGAGGACAAACACAGCAATCTCAGTTGCACGGTCATGGCCATCCGATGCGGTGCGGCTAAGTTGTTGATTTTGGGACTTAGGTAAGCCGGCCGTCGCTGCGATTGGGACAAGATGTCCCACAGAATGAGACGAACGAGACAGCTTTTCCCATCGAATTCGACGTTTTCGCTGTTTGCTTGCGCGGGTCGTCGTACGGAAGCCCTCGCCGGGGCCGGGCGGGCCTGGGGCAATTGGCCGAGGCTTGTAGATGAAGCCGTTACTTCAGTACCTGGTCCTGGTGCTGTCCTTTGGTAATTAATCAGAAACCGTGAGCGCACGCTAGCATGAACCAGACAGTGTATAGGTGTTGGGCCTGGCTGGATTACAGGCCCGGTGTCTTGGGAGACAAATAGGCGATGCGATTACCCACGCGAATTCCGATTCTCTATTTAATGTTGGGAATACTGGTTTTGGTCAGCGTTGTTCCGATGTATTTCTATGCGAGTTGGGTTGTCAGCACCAATCGTGAGGCTCTGAAGGTTAACGAGCAGTTACTGGAAAATGAAATCACCCGCTCGTTGCGCGAGGATATTGGTCAGCGCCAGAGCAGCCTGCATACCGTGCTTGGTAACTTTAGCGCCGCGGTGGGTATTGCGAGTGGCGGCAACCTGAATGGCGACAAATTAAACTCCAAGGAAATGCAAGCGCTGTTGGAGAAATTCGTGGTTTCGTCCAGCGATCTCGCCTATGTCGCCCTCCTCAACCCTGACGCCAAGTTTATTTCTGCGGGGCGCGTGCAACCTGATGGTTTTATGCAGAAAGAGGTCGAACGCGCCTTCAAAGCCGCACGCGACGGGCGGACCTATGAGGGAGAACCGCTCTCGCTAGGCTCGGGACAGAACACTCGTACGCTGCTTCTGGTAAGCGCCCCCATTGTTGTGAACGGCAGCTTTGTTGGGAGTATTGCCGCGTTTGAAGACCTGCAATTTCTAGTTGATCGCCTGCATGCCAATCAGGACGGTGGCTTAACGGCTTATGTGGTGGACCGGCAGGGGCGGCTGGTTGCGGGGGCGTCATCAGGTTATGCGACCGGACAGGACATGACCAGCAGCGAGATTGTAAAGAACTTTGTCGATCAGGCTGGAAAAGTGCAATTTGCTTCGACGATGGAGTTCAATGCCACGGTGGGCAAGCAAAAAAACCGCATGTTAGGAACATACTCTGTCGTGCCGGCCCTCGGCTGGGCGGTGGTCGCCCAAAAGTCGTTGCAGGATGCGTATCAGGGCGTTTATCACATGCAGTGGTTGGCGCGTGAACTAGCCCTGCTGACCATTCTGATCAGCATGATCATTTCGGTATGGTCGGCCAGAAGCATAACCAAGCCTCTGGATGAACTAATTGAAGGGACTCACGCGATTGCCCGTGGTGATTTCTCGCAACGAGTAAACCTAAAGAGCCGCACTGAAATTGCCGACCTTGCGCATACCTTCAATCGGATGACCGAGAGTTTGCAGAAATTTGTCGCCGACCTGAAGCACGCTGCCGAGGAAAATCGCGCGCTATTCTTCAGTTCCATCCAGATGCTCGCTGGTGCGGTCGACGAAAAAGATCCCTATACGCGCGGCCACTCCGATCGCGTCACGCGCTATTCCGTCCTGCTCGCGCAGGAGCTGGGATTGAGTCAGCAGGAAATTGAGACCGTTCGCGTGGCAGCACAACTTCATGATGTGGGAAAGATCGGTATCGAGGATCGCGTACTCAAGAAGCCCGGTGCGCTTTCGGCTGAGGAGTTTGAACTTATGAAAGCGCACACTACGAAAGGCGCTAATATCCTGCGGCCGGTTCAGCAACTGAAGGAGATGATCCCCGGAATCGAGCTTCATCACGAAACTCTCGATGGAAACGGTTATCCTTACGGGTTGCAAGGCGACGAAATCCCGTTGCTCGCCCGCATTATCACCGTGGCCGACGTCTTCGATGCAATGACAACTCATCGGCCTTACCAAACGGCCATGGATCCTGACGATGTTGTGCGGAGGATCAACGCCAAGGCGGACATTAAGTTCGATCCACACGTGGTCCGGGCGTTGATGTCTGTGTTTGACCGCGGTGAACTGCTCGAAGACGGCTTCTATGCGGAGAGAGAAGTGCCAGCGGGCGTAGGCGTTTAGCAGTACAAATCCCAGTGAAAGGTCCTGGCTCAGGAATCCCTTTTGTGCCAACCACTCCACTAAGGATATACATGATCCCGCAATGGCCCGGTCGGATACAACCGCACGAATGAATAGGCTCTCGGCCAGGGAGGTTTTCACGGCCGCGAAAATTGATTTGCAGGCGTGGAGGAAAGCTGCCGCTGACTAAGATCCCTTGCCGTGCTTGGACTGGTGGGATTTTTCATGTTTGTTCTTGTGATGTTTGTTCTTGTGATGCTTGGCAAATGCGGGTGTGACCAATGCGAAGGCCAGTACGGCGGTTAACATGGCTGCGAAGACCTTCTTCATGCAATACTCCTCACGTCCATAAAGGTGGACATCACCATTCTGTCCCATAGGTTCCACTTTGTAAATCAGAGATTCTCCTGAGCGCGCGTGCCAGAAGTTCAGCGAGAGCTCGGACCAAAGCCACGCGCCAACAAGCAATGAACATCCAAGGCTCCGTTCCTCCCGACCTTTGGATCATCGTGCTCGATATAATCTGTAATTTGCACACCCAACTCGACATCCATCCCGTCAAGCAAATCTGGGTGCACTGAAAGAGCAGGCAACAAGAATGGCGAAAATCCTCACATTGTTTGGCAGCCTGGAAGAACAGGAAAAACAAAAACAGCCGCTCGACAAGAAGGGCGGCCTGTTTGAGCGTATGAAGCAGGCGGTCACTCGCACTCGTGAGAACCTGAGCGAGCGAATTGACGAGGTGGTCTCCGTCATTCCATTGGGCAAGGAGATCGACCGCAGCACTCTCGACATGCTTGAGGCTACGCTTATTGCAGCGGATCTCGGCTCCAAAACCACGCAGGAAGTGCTGAACAAGTTGCGCGAAAGGGCCGACCGAAAGCAGATTCAGGATGTGGATGAACTCAAACGGCTGCTGAAGCATGAGCTTCTGGAGATTCTTTCCCGCGCGAATACGCCGCCGATTGCTGCTGAAGAAGGTGAACCCGAAGTGATCCTAGTAGTCGGGGTGAATGGCACCGGCAAGACCACAAGCATTGGCAAGCTGGCACAACGATTGCACGAACAGGGGAAGACCGTAGTGCTGGCGGCTGCCGATACTTTTCGCGCTGCCGCCATCGAGCAACTTGAGATCTGGGGACAGCGGACCGGCGCCGAAGTAATCAAGACCAAGCCCGGTGGCGACCCTTCGGCGGTACTATTTGATGCCCTTCAGGCGGCCAGAGCGCGGAATCTCGACTATGTGATAGTCGATACCGCCGGACGTTTGCATACCAAAACCAGTCTGATGGATGAACTTGCGAAAATAAGGCGAACGGCGCAACGCTTCATCCCGCGCGCCCCTCACGAAACCTTGCTGGTGATGGACGCCACTACCGGGCAGAATGGCCTACAACAGGCGAAATTGTTTACGGAATCAGCCGGGGTCACAGGAATTGTACTGACCAAACTAGACGGCACCGCCAAAGGAGGCGTCGTGGTAGCTATCTCGCGCGAGCTGGGGGTGCCGGTGCGTTTCGTTGGAGTGGGCGAAAAAGCTGGCGATCTGCTGCCATTTGATCCGGTAGAATTTGTGGATTCGTTGTTTACATAGTGGGTTCTTCCTAATACCTCATTACTAATAAGCGGTGACTGAGAACACACTGTTCGCCCTGTCGTCAAACGGAATGGAAGAGACGGCTTTCAAAGAATGACCCTTGACGAGCAATTTATGGAGCGGGCGATAGAACTGGCACGGAGTTCGGTCGGTCTGGCGTCACCCAATCCAGTCGTCGGCGCCATCATAGAGCGGGGCGGCGAAATCATAGGTGAAGGCAGCCACTCCTATGCAGAACGGAAACACGCCGAGATCCTCGCGCTTGAAGCAGCCTCTGCCACTTCCGGCGAGCGTGTTCCAGGCGCAACGATGTACCTGAATCTCGAACCGTGCTGCCACCAGGGACGAACCGGTCCGTGTACCGAGGCGATTATCTCCGCAGGCATCAAGCGTGTTGTCGCAGCCATGTACGATCCTAACCCGCTGGTGCGCGGAAAGGGATTTGATCGATTGCGCGAGGCGGGCATTGAAGTAGCGACGGGTGTAGGCGAAAGAGAAGCGCGCAAATTGAACGAAGCTTTTGCCAATTGGATCCGAACACGCAGGCCATTAGTGACGCTTAAGTCAGCCTTGACGCTGGATGGGAAGATTGGCAAGAAGCAATCGTTGGCAAGAAAAGAACTTGACGATTGGCGTTGGATCACCGGTGAGCCAGCTCGTGCGAATGTGCAAGAGCTGCGGCATGTGACGGACGCGCTATTGGTTGGAGTTGGAACGGTTATTGCCGATGATCCATTGTTAACAGATCGTTCGGGCAAGCCTCGCCGACGCCGCTTGCTCCGAGTGGTACTCGATTCCGCGCTGCGACTGCCTTTGGAATCACGCCTTGTTCGATCTGTGCAGGATGACCTGGTCGTATTCTGTTCGTCCAATAATCGCGATAGCAGACACGAATTAGAGACTCGGGGGATTCGCGTGGAGCAGATTTCCGTTGGCGGTGAAGGCGTTAATTTCCATGAGGTCATCACTCAACTTGGAGAAATGGAGAATCTAAGTGTACTAATCGAAGGTGGGTCGCGGATCAACGGCGCAGCGCTAGCCGCGAATGTCGTTGACAAGCTGTTTCTATATTTCGCTCCTCGGCTCTTGGGGGAGCGCGGGTCTGTTCCATTCAGTTCAGGTATGGGAAATTCCTACCCTCCCTCAGGGCTCCGGCTTTTGAAGACCGCGATGTATCACTTCGGCGAGGATTTTGCTCTTGAAGGCTACCTGAAGGATCCGTATGCGGCACCGGCGGAAGCAGAACCAACGCCGTCAGTGTGATGCCAGTACGGCGACGCAGGAACAAGCCAAGCCCCGCACATCGATTCCACCCATCTCATCAATGGCTCGTGCAGCACACGCGTCGCCGAGATAGACGATCCAGATACTCTCCGGGAGTATGAAAAATCTGTGGGGAACGATAACTGATCTCTATGGCGAACGAATTCGTACTGGCATACGGAAGAAAAAAGACGGTGGCGCATACGTGCAGCGCAAGGCGGTCACATTCACGCGTAGCATCCCTTGGGAGGTGAAATGGCTCGGACCCTACATTAATTCCGCTTCGCGGGAGTTCCTGCACAATGGGATGGCCGATCCTCGCACGGCGGCGCGAACTCGCAAGTAGACGGTTCCAGTCGCGTACCATCAGACCCGTCAATCGAGCGGCTGGCGAGCAATAACCACATTTTTATGCGCAGGGTTGGGATCCAGGTCCGCCAAATTCTTGCAGGTTCATTTCATCAAGCTCAAGGAATTCACGGACGATTGGCTGCTCCGCCGTGCGCATCTCTTCCGGGGTTCCAAAAAAGACCGCCCGGGCTTCGTGGAGGAACAGAATGCGGTCGCCAAGCTCTTGCGCCAGCCGCATATCGTGTGTCACAACGATCGAAGTGAGGTGAAGCTGATGCTTGAGCTTCTGGATCAGGTCGCCAAGGAGTTGGGCCATCAGCGGATCCACCATTGTGGTGGGTTCGTCGTAGAGAATGCACTCCGGCTCCGCGGCGAGAGCGCGGGCGATGGCAACCGACCGCTTCATGCCGGTGGAAAGATCGGAAGGCAGCAAATCGCGAATCTCGCGCACTCCAACCATTTCCAGCAGCCCATCGATGATCTGGTAAATCTGGGCCTCATCCAGATCGCGGCGCTCGCGCAACGGGAAGGCTACGTTCTCGCCTACGCTAAGGGAGTCGAAGAGCGCGCCGTTCTGGAAGACCATGGTAACTTTCTTCCGGATGCGTTCCATTTGCTGTTCGCTGTATCCAGCAATGTCTTCGCCGGCCACGACAATGCGGCCTGCATCGGGCTTCAGGAAGCCCATGATCTGCTGCAAGGACACTGACTTGCCTACGCCGGAGCGGCCGACAATACACACGGTCTCCGCGGGAAGCACATCAAAGCTAACGTCATCAAGGACGCGGTGCTCGCCGAAGGCTTTGCAGACATGTTCAAACTGGATGTAGGGCTCTTTGTGGTTGTCTGCCATTGCCGGGTCCTCTTGCGATCAGCGCATGCCGGTGTCAGTCCTCGTCACAGTGGTCTTTCTGGCCCGTTCAAATTCCTCGGGGGTATTGAGATTGTGAAACATTGCAGCCGGAAATGAAAGTGCATTCATTTCGCTTTCGTCAATGACCAGGGTATTTGCTGCATGGAAAAGGGCATCAATGCGGTTTCGCTGTGCGCGGAGTGCTTCTTCAGCCAGCCGTCGAAAACCGAGGCGGTACACCGCACAAGTGGGTTGTAGCTGGCCACCGCCGAGGGGCAGCGTGACGAGCGCGCTGCTTGCCCGGGCGCGGTCAATCAGGAAGCGCAGGAATTCTGCCTGAAGGAACGGCAGATCAACCGCCAGCATGAGGTTCAACTCCGATGAACTGGCGCAAAGGGCGGCGTGGATCGCGCCGAGCGGCCCGCGATCCAGGAACACGTCCTCCACCACTCCTGCGTATTCCGCGAATCTGGTGTGCGGTCCGACAATTCGAACTTGGCCAACTACTGCCGTTGCGAGACCGAGCGCGCGAGCCAATAGCTTTTGACCACGGAACTCAAGGAACGCTTTGTCGCTTCCCATGCGACTGCTCTTACCACCAGCCAGAATGAACGCGGTCACGTCCGCTGTAGAAGGCATTTAGCTCCATCACGATCGGTAAAGTGCGGTTTCGGCCGTGGGACGCCGGGTCATCAGTTCACGGATCGCTTCGCGTGGCGCCTTGCCTTGCTGCAGAATGGCGGCAACCTGTTCTGTGATAGGCATTTCAACGCCAAGCTTGCGCGCCAAACCTATGGCGGCACGGGTGGTCAGAACTCCTTCTGCTACCATGCCGTGCATTCCCGCTATGATGTTGGGCAAAGTCTCACCGCGGCCAAGCTCGACACCAACCGTGCGATTGCGCGAGAGCCCGCCGGTACAGGTGAGCACGAGATCACCAACCCCTGCCAGTCCGGCGATGGTTTCGGGGCGTGCACCGGCCGCAACGGCTAAACGGCTGATCTCTGCCAGACCGCGCGTAATCAGCGCGGCAATGGTGTTGTGCCCGAGTCCCAGCCCATCACAAACACCGGCGGCGATGGCAATGATGTTCTTGAGGGCGCCACCCATTTCCACGCCCACAATGTCATCATTCGTATAGACCCGAAAACGAGGCTCACTGAACTCCTGTTGAACGGCGCAAGCAAGTTCGGTATCGCGCGAGCCGATGGCTACCGCCGTGGGGTCGCCCCGGGCAACTTCTTTGGCGAAAGAAGGACCGCTAAGTGCGCCGATGCGCGGGCTGAAATTGGAATCCTCGCGTACTACGCTGGTGATTACCTCATCCATGCGCAGGAGCGTGTCAGTTTCGATTCCCTTGCTGGCGCTGACGAAGAGCATTTCTTCGTGCAGGTACGGTGCCATCTGTTGAAAGAGCCGGCGGCAATGGTGGGAGGGCATCACGCTTACCACAATCTGTACTCCGGCCAAAGCCTCTGCCAGGCTATTCGTCGCGAGCACCGCCTCGCCTATCTCGAAGCCTGGTAAAAAAACATCATTGACGTGATGGTTGGCAATCGCATCGCAAACTTCGCGTTCGAACGCCCACAAGCGCACGCGATGCGTTCCTTTGCGGCCCAGCACAATGGCGATAGCCGTTCCCCAGGCGCCGGCACCGATGACGGCTATCTCGCTCATCGCTTGTAGAACTCGAGCCGGTGCTCGGTGCCGCTGAGCAACCGACGGATGTTGGTGTGGTGCTTGGCAATGATGACGATCGCGGCGCCGTACATGAAGGGAAGCGCAAGCGGATCCTTGTGGTATAGAAACAACGAGGCGATGACTGGAAATGCCGCGGCGGCCACGATGGAGCCTAAAGACACATAGCGAAAAACGGCGACCAGGCCGACGAAAATTACCAGCACGATCAGAACCGCTTTTGGCGCCAGAGCGAGAAATGATCCAACGCCAGTGGCTACGCCTTTTCCACCCTTGAATTTCAGCCACACTGGAAAAACGTGACCCAGGATGGCGCATATGGCGGCGAGCGATGCCAATTCCGGCGAATGCGTGAAGTGACGAGCCAGCAGGACTGCCGCAGATCCTTTGGCGGCGTCCAGGAGCAAGGTCGTTACTCCGAGGCCTTTTGAGCCAGTGCGCATGACGTTCGTCGCGCCGATATTACCGCTACCTATTTCGCGAATGTCTGTGCCCAGGAACAGACGGGTTAGGATCAGGCCGAATGGAATCGATCCCAGCAGATACGAAAGCGCCGCTACAGTCAAAAATTGCGCCATGAAAGGTAAATTCTAACAGTCGTCAGTCGCGGGCGACCAATAGGTAGTCGAGCGTGAGAGGAAATCTTGCCAGCTTCGTGTAATGCGCGCCCGAGGATGAGAGATTGCTTTCATATAGAAAGAAATTTTCGGCGGTCATAACGCCGAATTCAGTCGCCGGCAATTGCCCGAGTCGTTCCTGAAGTCGTGCGAAGCTACGGTTTGGCTTATCGCCTGGTAGCGGTCGCGGATTCCCGGAGCCGCCGCTAGGATGGCGAGAGTCCCCGCCACGAGCAAGCGTCAGATGTGGCGAAAACCCGCGCTCTTCACCCGGCAGTCCCAATGCCGCAAGCGCTTCGTCCACGCGGTTGGCCAGGGCGGGTAGACCTGCATCTGCTTCGACTCCTACGCAAAAAACGCGCGGCCTGCCCGGGTTAGGGAAAAACCCTGTACCGCGAAATTTGAGGTTGGGCGGAGTGCCACGCACGATAGCTAGCACCCGCTTGATCTCCTCAATTCTCGGCGGAGATTGCTCGCCAATGAATTTGAGAGTTATGTGCAAACTTTCTGCGCTGACCCAACGTGCCGAAGGTGCGAAACTGCGAATTTCCGAGATGAATTGAGAGATGCGCTCCCGAATTCCCGAGTCAATATCCAAGGCAACAAAAAGACGCATAGAAGCAGTGACTCGTCAATCTCAAGTCGTCGCCAATCAGAGGTTACAGCCATTCGCACGCCGGTGAACTGGCGCCTGGCGACTGACAACTGGCTATTTCCTACATCAATCGCCGCCGGATCATGTCCAGCGCCTGCTCGCTGGCCCACTGGCGGATGCGGGCCCTGTCGCCGAAAAATTTGCGTTCAATGACTTCAGTCTTCTTGCCGTCGTGCAACGCGTGGTACACGAGTCCTACCGGCTTTTCTAGAGTGCCGCCGCCGGGGCCCGCGATGCCCGTTATCGCGACGCCGAGCGTTGCATCGCAATCGTGCCGGATTCCTTCTGCCATGGCCGCCGCAACCTCGCGCGATACCGCGCCGTGAGCTTCGATCATCAGCGGTGGAACGCTAGTGAACAGAGTCTTCAATTCGTTGTGATAGGTGACCACACCGCCAAGATAATAGCGTGAGCTGCCGCTTACGGAGGTAATGCGCTGCGCCAGCAGCCCGCCGGTGCAGGATTCCGCCGTCACAAGCGTCGCTTGCCGCATTTGCAGATAGTAGCCCACTACCTGTTCCAAAGTCTCGCCACGATTGGAAATAACCCAGTCGCCCAATTCTTCTTCGATCCGGTCCGCGAGTTCATCGACACGTGCCTGCGCTTCCTCCGGTGTTTCGGAGCGCGTGCGCAAGTGCAGTTCGATATCGCCGGCGCCAGCCAATATCGTGGTTTCCACATCGTGAAAGGTCTGATAAATTGGCGCTAGGCGGGCGTCGCAGGCGGATTCGCCCATCATGCCGATCCGCAACATTCGCGTGGCAACAAAAGCTGCCGGCACCTTGTTCCGCAAGCGTTCGAGGCATTCGCGCTCGAACATTTTTTCCAATTCCCACGGCGGGCCAGGCAGCAAGATCACAATTCGCGGGTGACCCTCAAACAGCGTGTCGATCCACTGTCCGGGCGCGCTTCCCACCGGATTGGCGAGCACAAGCGGACTGCCTACCAGGTCTGCCTGCCGGTCGTTATTGGGAGTTACTTTCAATTGGCGCTCGGCGAAACGGGCGTAAAGCCTGGCAATAAGCTCCGGGTCACGACGAATCTCGAGGCCTAGAGCTGCCGCCACCGCTTCACGAGTAAGGTCGTCTTCCGTCGGGCCCAGGCCGCCGCTAAGGACCAGCAGATCCGAGCGCCATAACGCAGCGCGAATCGCATCGCGGATTGATTCCAGAGCGTCACCAACGATGGTTTTGCACCTTACCTCAATACCGAGGTCGTTCAGTTGTCGAGTAAGATAGAGGGAGTTGGTATCCAGACGGTACGGGGTGAGCATTTCCGAACCGATGGCGATGATTTCGGCGTTCACAGTTCTAGTCTCAAGGTTACGGCACTGAGTTGCAAGTTGGACTCTATCGGTGCAGACTTCGGCGGCTGAACGCGGAACAGAAAGAATTCCCAGCCGGTCGAAGCATTCGAAATTACGTAGTCGGGATTCTCAGGTTTGGTAGCTCTCGATGGCCGATGACTAAGCCAGAACCCGCCCCTGGACATCCCACGTAAGATGGTGCACCGCGTTCGTCGTAGCCGCAGATCGTCCATCGCCACTCTGCGGAACCGACGTAGCCAGCACCACCGAACGCCCTGGAGCAAATGCGAGACCGACAACATTGTGGCCGGCAATAGCGAGCGAAGCCTTGCCGTCCGGCGAGATTTTGACGATACCGCGGCGACCGGCAAGGGAGGCTGCGACATAGAGATTGCCGCTGGTGTCAAACGCGAGCCCCTGAGGGCGTCCCAAGCCTCGGTAGAAAACCGAGGCCTCGCCTTGTGGGCTTATGCGATGCACAGCCTCGAAACTGGAAGTAGTTGGTCCGGTAACATACAAATTCCCCCCGGGTCCAAACGCCAGGTGATAAGCGGAGACACTGGGTTCCAGAGTGGCAAAAACGAAAATCTGCCGGTCACGCGCGATCTTGAAGACGGTACCGCTGCGATCACCAACATATAGGTTTTCTTCGCCGTCAAATGCTATGCCAGTAGCCACTCCCAAACCCTGAGCATAGGCCGACAAAGTGCCATTGGGACTCACGCGATAAACGGTTCCGTCAAAACGCGAGGAAACATACAATTGCCCGGCGCGATCGAAGGCCATTCCAGTTGCATTCATCAATTCCGTCACGAACGGCTTGACGTTATAGTTGGTATCTATCTTGAAGATCGATACCTGAACCTTTTGTCCGCGCGGACCGGAAAAAGTAGCGTAGATATTGCCTTCCCGATCGATGACCGGGTTCCCCACAGAATGCAGGTTCTCCGCCACCGGCACCGAAATCTGTATTTCGCACGAGTTGCTTGCGTTTCCATCGGTGGAAATCACAAGTGGGCCGCTGCTGGCGCCTTCCGGTACCTTTACGATCAGGAAGTGGTCAGCGCTGACCAGGACGGCGCCTTCAAGGTTTCCGAATCGAACCTGAGGGCGTCGCAGGCCGGCAGGGCGGAGTTGGCTGCCGACAATGCGAATCTCGCCTCCTGGCAACGAAGCCGTTGGATCAACAGCCTGGATCTGCGGTCTTCCGTTTACGTGTTTCTTGCCTAGCAATACGAAACCTCGGTTCCCGTTGGATTTGTCAATGCTCGCTGCAACTTCCGTTTGAAGACAGGTCCATGAATATTCTGGATGCTCAACAAAACTACCTCAGTATGCCGAAATGTAAGAGCAGGTGCATCGCCACCAGCGCAAGCAATCCGGCGCCAATGTCGTCCAGCATGATTCCAGTTCCGCCTGGAATGCGTTCCAGCCTTCTTAACGGCGGAGGTTTCACGATGTCGAAGACACGAAAAAGTATAAAGGCCGCGAGCACCGGTTTCCATTGCAGTGGAATGGCAACGAAAGCCAGCATCTGTCCGGAAAATTCGTCAATCACGACAAAAGCGGGGTCGAGATCGCCCTTCTCTTGGGCCACTCGCGTTGCTGCGGGAATGCCCACTGCCAGAGTAATCATGGATGCAGCAAATGCGACCATCGGACGCCACTCTCCCGGTAGGAATCGCGCTCCATACCACCAGAGGCCCAGTGCGGCGAGTGAACCCCATGTCCCCGGTCCCGGACGTAGAAAACCAGCCCCAAAGAAAGTAGCCACCATCCACGCCCAATGAGGAGCGCGCGGCGATCCGGAAGGAGGCACTTCGCGAGTTTCTGGCGTCATCGGAACCTCTCCGAATCATCCTCATACTCAATTTTCCGGACACTGTCCTCATCACTGGGATCTAAGGGCGACGACACGATATAGCGGCTGCTGGCCCAGTTCCCGAGGTCAATCGTCCGGCAGCGTCGGCTGCAAAACGGAAACTCAGGGTCTTTTCTCCCCACGAGCTTACCGCACGTGGGGCAACGAATAATCGCGTTTTGGTTCATCAAGCATCCATCTCTCACAGCCAGCAAACGGCTCAAGCCAGGAAAAAGGCAGCAAAGGCATTCCCAGACACTTCGTCGTTGCCCATTGGCTTACCGATGAGGGCTGAATGCTGACTGCTCTAAATCAGGCTTGCCACCAGGTCGTATTCGTGAGCCTCTTGTATACGGCAGCGATAAAATTGTCCGGGCTGAGGCGAATGCTGGCCAAAGTCGTTGATAAAGAGCTTCCCGTCGATTTCAGGCGCGTGCATCTCGGTCCGGCCCTCCCACAGCAAATCCGTTTCGGACGATGGACCTTCGAGAACTACCTCCCATTCACTACCGAGCAGTGCTTTTTTCTTACGGGCGCTGATCCGTCTCTGCACGTCCATTAGCTTTCGCCTTCGACTTTCAATCTTCCTCCGCGGGACCTTTCCAGCCAGGGTGTAGCCGCTGGATCCTTCTTCGTCGGAATATGCAAACACGCCCATCCAGTCAAACTCTGCCGCCTTTACAAATTCGCAAAGCTCGGCAAATTCGTCTTCAGTTTCCCCGGGGAAGCCCACAATGAAGGATGTCCGCAACGTGAGGCCGGGAATGGTGCGACGCATCTTCTCGATGGATTGCAGGTATAGACCTGCGCCTCCTCCGCGCTTCATGCGCCTGAGAATTGCAGGAGAAGCATGTTGCAACGGTACATCGATGTAGGAACAAATCTTTTGGTGCTGCGCAATCGTATCCAACAGTCGGCCCGTAATCTTGTTGGGGTATGCATACAGGAATCGCACCCAACGCAAGCCGCCAACTGCCGCCAGTCGATCCAGGAGCGAGGCTAATCCGTCCTTAAGGCCGAGGTCTTCGCCGTAGCAGGTTGTGTCCTGGCCAATCAGCGTTATCTCCTTCACGCCGGCCTGAGCAAGGCGCTCAGCTTCAGCTACCACGGATTCAAATCGCCGCGAACGGAATTTGCCTCGGAGTTGCGGGATAATGCAAAACGAACAAGGATGGTCGCAGCCTTCAGCAATTTTTATATACGCGGAATGAGCCGGCGTAGCGAGCAGGCGCGGGGTATTCTCGTCGTAAAGATAGTTGGGCAGATCTGAGATGGCACCGCTCCAGTTTTCGCGGGAGAAGCGCCCTGACCGTTCTCGTGCACCGGCTTCCGGGCGCGAGTTCAGGATTGGGAACGGCGACGAGTCTTCTTTTGGAGGTTCACCCGCATTGACACCTGCAACAGCCAGAATTTGCTCTAATTCTCCTGTGCCGACTACAGCGTCCACTTCTGGAATTTCTCTTTGAATGTCGTTGCGGTAGCGCTCCACCATGCAGCCCGCAACGATCAGTTTTTGTGCTTGACCGGTCGTCTTATGGCGCGCCATCTCAAGAATCGTATTCACCGACTCCTGCCTTGCCGCGTCGATAAATGAACAGGTGTTTACGACAATGATGTCTGCGTTTTCGGCGCTGGAGGTAATCTCTGCGCCGGAGCGAGCGAGTAATCCCATCATCACTTCGCTGTCCACTAGGTTCTTGGGGCAACCCAAGCTGACGAAGCCCACTTTCTTGGGCTTAGCCGCAGTAGTGGCGGTCGCGGAAACGATTACCGGGAAGTCTTCGGGCATTCAGTGCCTTGATTTTATCAGGACGAGAAGGAGCCAAGGGCTACAAGCCGGCGCCTGCAGGTTTTGAGTCATGGCCCATCGTATCAGGGTCATGCTCAGCCCGGAACCAGTCCCGTCCGGGCCTGGTAAACAGCAAAGCGAGGGCCGCGCATTGAAAAACAACTCCTGCAATTTCCAGCGCTGCCACGCCAGGCCATTGAAAAAAATCCGTTTTTACCATTGACGAATAGGGAAGGAGACCCGCAATAAAGCAGGCAAGAAACGCAAAGCGGGCCCAATTTCGGCCTTGACCAACCTTCCAGAACAGCAACGCCGAAAGCAGTAGGGTCAAATCAATTGCGACGTCGGAGTCACCGAGGACAAAGGAGCCTAAACTTCGGAGATGGGTGCGTTCAAAGACAGATTTTACCGGACTTGCCGCGATGCTCAACCACATTAGAGCGACCGCCAGCTTGACCTGAAAAGGCTTGATTCTCATCGAAATCTAAGTGTACCAAGGCTGAATCCAGCCACCTAACGAATCTGCTGGATCATGGCAAGTCGAGATAGCTGATCAGCTCAATCCCTTGCTGCTCAATTATTTTCCGAGCAGCGGACGAGGTAAGCACCTCACGTTCGCGCACACGCGAATCTCGCAAGCGCGTCTTCACGGTGGCTAAGGCGGCGTCATTGTAGCCGGGATGGCAGCAAAACTCCCATGTGCCCTCCGGAATGCATCCGATAATAGCCGCGAAAAGTCGCAGATCGAGCGCGCCCGTCGACACGATTCCAAACGTACCGTCGGTAGTTACCATTCCGTGGTCGGCGACGCACTGACGAAAGCCTGCTTCCCAACCCCGCAGGATCTTGACTTCGGTGTAGCGTTTCCAGAGATGTGGACGCCGCATTAGGTGTGCGAAGGCTAGCGGCTTGACGGGCGCGAACGGGTTGCGTATGGACCGCACTCCACAGGAGTGTGCGGATAGTAATAAGGGCTTGAGAATCGCGGGGTGTAGATGTACATGTTTGTGCGTATCGACGTGCGACAGGCGAACTCCAGCGGACTGAAGCTTACGGAGCTGAGCTTCGGCTTCGGCGGCAATTTCAGAGGAATCCAGTCGCCGGATCGCCGCTGCGGACATGAGGTTGACGAGGCTGGAACGGAACGAGCCAGTACTGTTCGGGACCAACGTCTTTATGCTGTCCGACTGGAGTACCGGTTTGCCGTCTACGAGCACAACGTGGCAACCGATGGATGGCAAGGGCTTCCCTGCACTGAAGCTCGGACTGGACACTGCCGCTGCCGCGTCGACTGAGCAGGCGGCGTTTGCCATTAAAGTAGCAGAGGTGACAACGCCTTGAGTAAGACACTCGAAGATGCCGCGATTCACGCCTGCGGTAAGACCAAGGTCGTCCGCGTTAATGATGAGGCGACGCACATGAGCAGTTTAGGAGCAGCAAGCAGTGGGCAGCAAGCAAAGAACAGTAGCCAGCCACCAGTCGGCTTAATCGCTTGCCACTTGTTCCACGCTGGTTCCTGAACTATCCTGCCTTTTCAATTGGCCCTTCATCTGTGGCGGGCGGGAGTTCAGTCTGTCCCAGACAGAGCTTGATTTTCTCGATCAAAGAAGGAAAGAGCTCGTCTTTTGCCACGCAGATCTTGACGTGCCGCCCTCCGTCGACGGGGCCGTATCCGGTGACGAGGATAATCGGTACCTGGGGATTCTTGATATGAATTCTGCGAGCTAATTCGAGGCCGTCCATGCCATCCATTTTCCAATCCGTCACCAGGATGTCAAATTTCTCCCGGTCGAATTTCTCGAGTGCCTCCGCAGCATTGTAGGCACTCACCGCGCGATAGCCTTGCGATCTCAGTATTGCGCAACTCAAGCGCGCCAATACCTCGTGATCGTCTACAAAAAGAACGGTTTTCATGCATCTTCTCCCGCACCACTTAGGGCAAGTGTAACAAAGGCGATCTCCATCGGGCGATGAAACGACTCAACTCGGTTCGGACTGCCAACTCAGTTGCATTTGAACCCGCGCTAACGAACTGGCGCCGGCGCCTTTACTGGAGATTGGTGCCTATTTCGGCTTTCTCCAGCACTCGCCTAGCATCTAACTAACATCAATTAAATCATACAATTGAGCAGTTTTGGCACAATCGCCTTGGAGATTTCTTGGGTGAGGATTTGACAACCGTCGTGTAGCCGAAGTATATTAGCACTCATAGGCAATGAGTGCTAATAATCAAGTAAGGATGCCTCAGTCATACTCTCGGCAAGCAGCCGGGGTGCCTAATCTGGCTAGAGTAAATCACCTACTAATCTTGAAAGGAGCTTGATACATGTCAACGAAACTTACTCCCCTGCATGATCGCATCGTGGTCCGCCGTGTTGCAGAGGAGGAAACCACGCGTGGCGGCCTGATCATTCCAGACACTGCCAAGGATAAACCTCAGGAAGGCGAGGTCGTCTCCATCGGCAAAGGCAAAATCACCGAAGATGGGAAAGTTCGCCCACTCGACGTAAAACCCGGGGATCGCATCCTGTTCGGAAAGTATTCCGGAACGGAAGTGAAGCTCGACGGGGAAGAATTGCTCATTATGCGCGAGGAAGAAGTCCTCGGCATCATTGAGTCGGCCAAGAAAGCTGCGGGCCGGTAATTAGATTTTCAAACTGTGCACGTCCGGCGAGCCGGGCTGCCAAAGCAAAGAAGAGAACTTCATACAGGAGATTGAAAAGATGGCAAAGCAAATTATTCACGGAGAAGAATCGCGGCAGGCAATTCTGCGCGGCGTCAACGTACTTGCGGACGCTGTGAAGGTCACCTTGGGTCCTAAGGGCCGCAACGTGGTCATTGAAAAGAAGTTTGGCTCGCCGAGCATCACCAAAGATGGCGTGACCGTAGCCAAAGAAATCGAGTTGAAGGACCCGCTCGAGAATATGGGCGCCCAGATGGTGCGCGAAGTGGCCAGCAAGACAAGCGACGTGGCCGGCGATGGCACGACTACCGCAACGGTACTTGCACAATCGATCTATCGCGAAGGCATCAAGATGGTCGCCGCCGGGGCCAATCCGATGGCGCTGAAGCGCGGCATCGAGAAGGCCATTATTGCGGTGACAGGTACGATTGACAAGGATGGCAACCGCACTTCAGGCGCGCTCGATAAGCTCTCGAAGCCTGTGGCCGGCGACATGAAAGCCATTGCTCAGGTTGGCACGATTTCTGCCAACAACGACGAAACCATCGGGAACATCATTGCCCAGGCCATGAAGAAGGTGGGCAAGGACGGCGTAATCACGGTGGAAGAGTCGAAGACGATGGAAACCCAGCTCGACGTTGTCGAAGGCATGCAGTTTGACCGCGGTTATCTTTCGCCGTACTTCGTCACCGATCCCGAGCGAATGGAAACGGTGATGGAGAACGCCCTGATCCTGATCTACGAAAAAAAGATCTCGTCGATGAAGGATCTACTTCCGTTGCTTGAGCAGATCGCCAAGGGCGGCAAACCGCTGGTGATTATCGCCGAAGACGTTGACGGCGAAGCTCTGGCAACCTTGGTGGTCAACAAGCTGCGCGGTACCCTCCAGGCCGTAGCCGTCAAGGCGCCGGGCTTTGGCGACCGCCGCAAAGCCATGTTGCAGGACATTGCAACCCTGACCGGTGGCAAAGCCATTACCGAGGACTTGGGCATCAAGCTGGAGAATGTGCAGATCAGCGATCTGGGTCAAGCCAAGAAGATTACGGTGGACAAAGACAACACCACCATCGTCGAGGGCAAGGGCAAGTCCGCGGAGATCGAAGGACGGGTTAAGGAAATCCGTGGCCAGATTGACAAGACCACCAGCGACTACGACCGCGAGAAACTCCAGGAGCGTCTGGCAAAGCTCGTGGGTGGGGTTGCTGTGATCAAGGTCGGTGCCGCGACCGAAACTGAAATGAAGGAGAAGAAGGCCCGCGTTGAGGATGCCATGCATGCCACGCGCGCGGCGGTGGAAGAGGGCATCGTCCCCGGCGGCGGCGTGGCTTTGGTGCGTTGCGCGCACGCGGTGGACGCTCTCAAGCTGCAAGGCGATGAAGGTACCGGAGCACGCATTGTGCGCCGCGCTCTGGAAGAGCCGATGCGCCAGATCGTCGAGAACGCAGGCGAAGAGGGCGCTATCGTGGTTGGCAAGATCGTGGAGAGCAAGGACAATAACTTCGGCTACAACGCGCAGACCGAGAAGTTCGAGGACTTGGTTGCCGCCGGTGTTATCGATCCCACCAAGGTGACTCGTACCGCTCTCCAGAATGCCGGCTCCATCGCATCCCTGATGCTGACCACCGAGGCCCTGGTAGCAGAGATTCCGGAAGAGAAGAAGGAACCTGCGATGCCAGGCGGCCACGGCGGTATGGGCGGAATGTACTAAGAACAGCAATAGGCAACAAGCAAGTAGCCCAAGCCCCGAAGAGAATTCGGGGCTTCGGCTTTTTTGCGCAAGGCAAGAAACTCGGAACGAAAACGTTGTATCCTTCGCTCTATGAGCACCATGATTCGTATGCCGGCTGTAGCAGGACATTTCTATCCGGGAAAACCCGCGCAGCTAGCCCATGACATCGAGAGCTACACCATCAGCGACGAAGAGAAGATCTCTGCAATCGGTTGCATCGTTCCCCATGCCGGCTACATGTACTCGGGACACGTGGCAGGGGCGGTGTACGCTCGGTTAAAACTCCCCAGGCGGTTTATTATCCTTTGCCCCAACCACACCGGTATGGGTGCCCCCCTGGCAATTATGAGTGCGGGGGAATGGCTCACCCCCTTGGGCAAGGTGCGGATAGACGCCGAACTCGCAGAGTTACTCAAACGCAATTACGAGCGATTGAGCGAGGATACCGCCGCACAGCTTTGCGAACATGCCATTGAGGTCCAGTTGCCGTTTCTGCAGAAGCTTCTGCCGTCATTTACTTTTGTTCCCATAACCGTTGGTGCCAGCCGGTATGAATTACTGGAAGATCTTGGCCGCGCAATCGCGGCAATACTCGGTGAGATCGATGGCCATGTGTTGCTAATCGCCTCTAGCGACATGAACCATTACGAATCCGATGAAATTACTCGCACTAAGGACCGGCGCGCGCTCGACGCCATTGTAAGCCTCGACTCCAGGAGATTGTATGGGGTGGTGACTCGACAGAATGTGTCCATGTGCGGGTTTGGGCCAGCCATCGCCATGTTGACGGCGGCAAAACTCCGGGGAGCGACCCGAGCCGAACTAATCAAATACGCGACCTCGGGGGATATCAGCGGAGATCGGGACGCCGTAGTGGGATATGCGGGCGTGGCGGTCGTTTGACAAATTGACCGCTGATCGAAGCGGATTATCACAGATTAAAACGACGGGCTCTCAACTATGCTATCGGCGGTAATCCAGTGCCGAGTCCATTCAATAAATCAGATATTTGGCCCTGATCTTTCGGAATTCTTCGAGTGCGTCCATCCAGTCTTCAGCAATCCGGCGTGGATCCCGGCCATCCCTAAGCGCGTCAAAACTTGCCTGGTTCACCAGCAGTAAGTCCAGTTTTTCCATCTTGTATTCCGCCGGATAAAGTGTGTGCAGGGCCGATGCCAATTCAAGGCCCAACTCGGGTGCGTCGAGCACGTTGCGGTCTACCACGATGATGTTGACCCCGCCGCAGTTTTCCCTCGCATATTGATTGGCATTCGGCATGAAGCTTCTCGGTACAAAGCGCACGCCGGAAATCGCGCGGGCGTTTAGATACTTCGCCAGTCCCAGCGAGTTAATCCAGGGTGCGCCGACCAATTCGAAAGGCGTGTCAGTGCCCCGGCCGACCGAGACGTTGGTTCCTTCAATGAGTCCTACACCGGAATAGAGCGTCGCCGCAGTCAGGCTGCGTATGTTGGGCGAGGGATCGATCCATCTCATGCCGGCAGAGTCATACCAATCGCCGCGCATCCAGCCCTGCATGGGGACAACTGTCAAATTAGCGTGGATGCCACGTTCCTCGTTGTACAACTTCGCCAGTTCCCCGATGGTCATGCCGTGACGCAATGGGACTTGACCGTAGTTGACGAAGCTCTCGTGGTTCGGGTCGGGCATCGTCCCTTGCAAGTACGCGCCGCCAATCGGGTTCGGCCGGTCAAGCACAAAGATCTCCTTGCCCGACTTGGCCGCCGCTTCCAGGAAGTAGCCAAGCGTGGATTCATAGGTATAAAAGCGAACGCCTATATCCTGAATGTCAAAGACAATTGCGTCCAGATCCTCGAGGTTTTCTGAATTTGGGTGGCGTTTGGCATCCGTGTCGCCGTAAACACTAATGATTGGCGTTCCTGTCGCCCGATCGTGTGAATTTGCGATATCGGCTGTGTCAGCGGTCCCGGCGATGCCGTGTTCCGGGCTGAAGATGACGGCTACTTCGACGCCGGGTGCTTGTGACAGGACGTCGATGGTGCGGTGGCCCATCGCATCCACTCCTGTGTGATTTGTTACCAAACCAACCCGGACCTTAGTTCCGGAGGTTGGATGAAGGTCACTGAAGTTGTGGGTTTCGAGCACATCAATGCCGGATTTGACCTCGCCGTTACGGAAGTGAACGCGGCGTGCGGCGAACAGAGTTTCGTTGTATCCAGTGATGCGCGCCAATCGAAGTTCGTCGTTTTCACTCGAGGTGAGATCAAGGTCGCTTACCACCGCTGTGGCGATGCGTGCCCGCAAAGACGCCAGAGATTTACCGGCATGAGGATGGGCCGCATTAGTCAGAATGATGATGCTGGTATGGGTAACAGGGTCAATCCAAAGGGAAGTGCCGGTGAAACCCGTATGCCCGAAGGAGCCCACGGGCAGCATCTCACCCCTATTGCTGGCAAATGGCGAATCGATATCCCAACCGAGGCCACGCAAACTAGCCGCCGTCGGTGGTTGCTGTGGCGTGGACATCTTCTCTACGGTTTGCTCGCTCAGCACCTTGAATCCGCTGAGCATGTCCTGGGCGAACCGGGAAAGATCGTCTGCTGTGGAGAACAGGCCTGCGTGTCCCGCAACGCCGCCCATGCGCCGTGCCGTGGGATCGTGAACTACGCCCCGCAGCATGCGATGGTGCTCGTCGTATTCCGTTGGCGCAATGCGAGGACGCCATCCGGCGGGAGGGTTGAATTGCGATTCCTTCATCTCCAGTGGTCCAAAGACTTCTTTCGCGGCAAAATCATTCAGCGACATACCGGAAGCCTTCTCGACGATGAATCCCAGGGCTTCAAAATCAAGGTCACTGTAGTGGAAAGTCGAACCCGGGGGCAACAGAGGTTTTGACTCCATAATCATACGGTAGGCAGTTTCACGGCCTTCCCAAGGACTCGTCAGATCGAGGTCATCAGGAAGGTCTGAGAAATGGGTTAGCAAGTCGCGAAGTGTGATGTCACTCTTTCCGTTCTTGCCGAATTCAGGCAGATACGTCGTTACCGGATCGTTTAGCCGAACTTTGCCTTCCTCCACCAGTTTCATGATCAAAGTAGCGGTCACTACGCATTTGGTAAGGGAGGCAAGGTCAAAGATGGTATCCACCGTCATGCGCTCGCGCGTGGGCTCGAGCGAACGCCAGCCGAACGCCTTTCGATAGACGGTCCTGCCGTTGTGCGTGATTAGAACGACCCCGCCAGGAATTGTTCCTTTTTCGACCGCCTGCTGCATTATTTCGTCGATGTTCTTGAAGTTTGTTCCGGAAGTATCTGCTGGCGGCCCCGGTTGAGCAATTACCGCCGGAAGAGTCAGGGAGGCAAGAGCGATAAACAGGACGAACCGATTAGCAGGTGTTCTCCCAAGCACGATTAAGTAAGTGTAGCTCCGTGCAAAGCGTAGCGACTACCTCAAACCCGCCTGTCGTGGGGCGTCCTCGCCCGCAGGTTTTCTTTTTGCTGTATCCGCAGTCCTGCTTTAACCTGACTAATAAATGCAACTGCGCATGAAATCGATCCAAGATCTGGGGACCGAGAGGCCAAATCCGTCATCCCTCCATCTCGATGCGATGACAGCTCTTGAGATTGCCGCCCTCATGAACCGAGAGGATGCCAAGATTGCAGCGTCCGTCAAGAAGGCTCTTCCGCAAATTGCTGCTGCGATTGGTACCAGGCCGGAAACGGTGCAGTATGTGATCGCCGGCGGCGCTAAGGCCTTGGGGGTGGCGGTGGAAACCGATGAGGACTCGGCCGTACAAGGGCATAGGGACTTGGCTGCGAAAAGGCCTGGCAAGCGAGATGTTCTGGCAGGCATCGCCGCAAGCGGTCGCACTCCATATACGATTGCCACACTTGAATATGCCCGGCGAAGAGGAGCGGCTAGGATCGCCGTGGTCTGAAATCGCAATTCGGCGCTGGCGAAAGCTGTGG
Organism: Terriglobales bacterium; assembly: GCA_049521535.1. Classification (GTDB taxonomy): domain Bacteria; phylum Acidobacteriota; class Terriglobia; order Terriglobales; family Acidobacteriaceae; genus CAZUCM01. The sequence continues at coordinate 32,817 of JBEKOS010000001.1, forward strand.
ATCTGGCAATCGAGGCCGACGTGGGCCCGGATATAATTGCTGGCTCCACTCGTCTGAAGGCCGGAACGGCGCAAAAGATGATCTGCAACATGCTCATCACCGGTTGCCTTGCGCGCCTGGGTTACGTCTACGGAAACCTGATGGTGAATGTCCAGCTGAAAAACAAAAAGCTGTTCGAACGCGGAATTTCCATACTTCAGCGCGCGACCGGAGTCAGCCGGGAAGAGGCAAATCGCGCTTGGCGCTTCCGGATTGAGCGTGCCCGTGGCGCTAGTCATGGCACGGGCTGGAATCAGTATGGCTGAAGCGGCTAGGCGGCTAAGAAGAACAAGGGGCAATGTACGCTTGGCCCTTTAGGGGGTCGGAGGTTTCAGATTTCCACGAATGCTGAATCGTCCTCTGCTGGTTCCGTCACTTTTCCACGCCAGGCCCTGATCCCGGCGCCAATGATATTGCCGTAGATGTGCGGATTTTTGTTGGAAATCTGCTCCAGGAAGCCGCGGACGACCATTCGCGAACCCTCTTTGAGCGAGCAAACGCATTGCACGATCGGGAACTGACCCATGGAAGCGCGCTCCCGAATCCACTCTTCTTTGACATATACCAATGGCCGAATCAGGCGAAATTCGGTCTTCGACGACATCGTGACCGGCGGCAGAGGCTTCACTTTGCCGGTGAAGACCAGGTTGCGCACCATAGCCTCGGCAAAGTCGTCGGCGGTGTGGCCGAAGGCGACCACATTGCACTGCATTTGCCGTGCAATTTCGTATACGGCACGCCGACGATAGCGCGAGCAGATGTCACAGCCATGCTCGATGCGATCCTTTACTAGCCGCAGCGAGGGTTGATCTTCCACCAATTCCCAGCGGATTCCGAGGGCGCAAAGATGCGATTGAAGGCCGTCAAGCGAGCCCATAAACTTGCCCTGCTGAATGGTGAACGCCGCCAGTTCGAACGCCACCGGTGCGCGAGTCTTGAGTGCCAGCAATGCGTGCAGGAGTGCAAGACTGTCCTTGCCGCCGGATAGGCCCACTGCAATCCTGTCGCCGGTGCGAATCATGTCGAAATCAGCAATTGCCTTGCCGGTGAGCTTTGTGATCCGGTCGATTGGATTGAGCACTGGATGAACCTCGAATCAAGCCTACAGCAATCAGCAGTCAGCCGTCAGTCGAGTCAACACAGTCTGATAGGGACCAAGTTTTTTCACGAGGGCGATACCTACAACGCCGACAAGAATCAATGCACATGAGACAAAAGGGCTGGAAAAGACCCAAAGAAGGGGCGAAGTTGGAACCTTCACGAAATGGCGATCCCTGAAACGCAAGTGGTGGTATGGTTCGGTCAGCTTGCTCGTAGATACCAGTTCGCCGCTGTCGGAGAAGGAGAATTGGCGCTCTCCTCGTGCTGAAAGCACCACGATGCCGCCACTTGGGGAGCAGCCTGCTGCGAACTCGCCACCCAGAGCTTCGACATTCCATCCACGAATAAAACGCCAATGCGAGTCGTAGATCTGAACCCTTCCAGAGGGAACGAGCGGAACAATGTACCGTCCGTCTGGCATTTGTACAACGCCGCTTACATAACCAGCAGGCCACTCCCAGGAGACTGGGAGCTTGAGCAATCCGGTTGCGGATAGGGCGGATGCAAAAAATCCGCCGCCGCCTACGAGAGTGAATATGCCCAGCACTACTACGAGCAGCCTATTCAAACCACCGCGTCGAACATCAGCGGCAATTCCACTTGCCGCAAGTAGTATCCAAACTGTGGCGAAGACGGCGATCGCCCAGCCGAAAGCAGAGACCATAGGAGGCCTTACGAACTCGTCCGCTGTTTTACCACGACCCGCCGATTGTCGTGAGGCAGGTCGACCCTGCACGAATCCTCGAATTCAGCCAATCGCTTGGCTGCCGTCTTTCCGTGGACTACTATCTTCCGAGCTTTGGCAAATCTCCAGTACTGAAGATCGCATTCGCCCCCAGATGAGCTGGTACTGGCGCCAGCATCTGCTCTTTGCGATAAACGAGGTTACTGGCATTCAAGGCAGCGATCTGGAAGCCGTGGCCATGAGTAATGGCGTCTGTGGGACAGGCCTCCACGCAATAGCCGCAGAAAATACACCGATTGTAGTCGATGTTATACACCTTGGCATACCGTTCCGCGCCGGAAAAACGTCGCTCCGAAGTGTTCTCCGCAGCCTCGATGTAGATACAATTGGACGGGCAGGCGGCTGCACAAAGAAAGCAGGCAACACATTTTTCCAAGCCGTTTTCATCACGCTGCAAGACGTGAACGCCACGATAGCGGTCCTGGAAGACGGCGCCTTTCAACACTCCTGCTCCGTCAGGATAGTTCTCGACGATGGTTGGCTGGAACAGTTCGCGCAGGGTAACAGACATCCCTTTTGCGATTGCTGCTATGTCTTTGAGGACAGCCATGATTCATCAAGTATAAAGCAATCATGGCCCAGCTCTCAGCGATCAGTCGAACCAAAGCAGGAGGGATCAGAAGTTGTATTTCGACTAGCGTTCGCTTTTTTGGAAGTCCGACGTGCCAATCACAGTTTGAACAAGCATAGGGCTTGGTGATGGCTAATAGCTGAAAAAAGGCCCGGGAGAGAGTACCCGGGCCCAGAAAGGAGACGTCAGGAGTAGCGTCTCACTCTTGAGAAGGAATCGTCCCAGTCAGATGCAGCAGTGCGCGGTCGATGTGCTCTTCATGCCGGGCACGCATTGCGTCCGCCTTCGTGCGCTGTTCCGGCGTGAGTACCTGGTTATAGACCTGCGACATCAGCTTCTCTTTTTCGACCATCATTTGCGCCATGAGCGGGGCGTTTTGGTTCGCGAGCTCGCGAACTTTGGCTTCGGGAAAGTTGCCGTTAGCCGTCAACTGCAGCATCTGCATGCGGTTGGCGGTGAGCTGGGCCATAAGCGGTTTCATAGTTTCTTTTTCCGCCTTCCACATGGTCTTAATTTGTGCCTGCTGTGCGTAGGTGAGCTGGAGCTCCTTCACGAGAAAACCCATGAACTGATGGTGGTGTCCCATGCCGAAGCCGCCCATGTCCTGACCGCCCGTGTTCTGCGCAGCTTGTGCAATGCCAATCGCCGCGCCGGCGGTCAAAAGCGCTATCACCAATGCCGGCTTCATATACCTAAAACGCATATTCGAATGCTCCTTGCTTTGCACCCTTAAAGATCTAAACACAAGGGCTCGGTGTTGGCGGTAAAGAGTGGGTCAAGAGCGGGTAAAAATTTGTAAATGCTAATGAATCTCGATTGACCCAGCCCTGTTACCAGAATAGGGTTCAGTGTAGCATCCGAATATCCGGCGATGGCCGGTAAGCGCTTACACGCTAGGGAAGGCTGGTTACATATGGATCGTGTGTTAATAGTCGATGACGACATCGATCTTTGCGAATTGGTGACGGAGTATCTGCTTCCGGAAGAATTCCAGGTGGAGGCGGTTCATACGGGTCCGGCAGGCTTGGAACGCGCTCTTTCCGGCGAGCACGCGCTCATGGTGCTCGATGTGATGCTGCCGGGGATGAATGGATTGGATGTACTGCGTAAGCTGCGTGCGCACTCGCGCATTCCGGTGTTGATTTTGACGGCTCGTGGAGACGATGTCGACCGCATCGTGGGGCTTGAAATCGGCGCCGATGACTATCTGGCCAAGCCGTTTAACCCGCGTGAGTTACTGGCACGCATTCGGGCAATTCTGCGGCGCACGCAAGGCGTTGGTTCTGGAGCCACCGTTGGCGAGACAATTGTGGTTGCAGATGTGGAACTCGATCCTGGCGGCCGAACAGTACGACGGTCCGGGGAACTGATCGAATTCACCTCCGTGGAGTTCTCGCTTCTGGAGGCGCTGATGAGTTCTGCCGGTCAAGTGGTCACTCGTGAGCAGATTGCGCATGACGTGCTCGGCCGCCAGTTCTTTCCCTACGACCGCAGCATTGATATGCATGTGAGCAAGCTGCGGCGAAAACTTGGAGACGCGCCCCGGGGTGGCGACCGCATCAAAACCATCCGTGGCGTCGGCTATGTTTACGCCCGGCCGAGCGAGCCGGATATGTCGGCCGCGCGGATGGCCGGGACGGAGCGAATATAATGCGCAGCCTCTTTCTCAGGGTGTTTCTCTCGTTCTGGGTTGCGATGGTGCTGGTCGGGCTGGCCATGGTGGTCACTTTCTCGATGCAGCGTGATGTCGTGGTGAATCGCTGGCGCACAGGCGTAGGGAGTGCCATCGGAGCATATGCGCAAGGCGCGGCGGATGAATTTGAGCAGCACGGCCCTGATAGCTTGGTTCATTTTCTTCAAGGGCTGGAAAGCATCGGGGGTGGATCGCGCGCGGCGTTGCTGGACGCACAGGGAAATCCGGTCATAACGCCACTCGGCTCTCACAGTCCACGAAACCTGGTGGACAAGGCGTTGCGTAGTGGCCAGCTTGAATTTCGCGATAACAGCGACTCCAGCCCCGAGCCATACGCTGCACAACGGGTCACCAGCCGGTCAGGACATACTTATGTGCTGATATTACACAGAGTACCCGGCTTTTATAGTTATCACCTTAGTGCCAGCATGGAAGTTCTGCGCTGGACAATGGCAATAGTCATTTCTGGTCTGATTTGCCTTTTGCTTACTCGTCACTTGACCATGCCCATTCTTCGCCTGGGAATGGCTGCCCGCCAGCTCGCCGCTGGCGACTTGGGCGCGCGTGCGCCTGTCCCCGGAAATCGAAGTGATGAAATCGGGGTCATGGTGCAGGATTTCAATCGTATGGCAGAGCGCATTGAAGGCCTCGTCAATAGTCAGAGACAACTTATCAGCGATATTTCCCACGAACTCCGTTCGCCTCTGGCGCGTTTGAGTGTAGCGCTTGGCCTGGCGCGCCAACGTGCCGGCACAGGGGCTGCCGCACCCCTCGACCGTATTGAACGCGAAGCGGATCAATTGAACGAACTCATCGGCAAACTGCTGACTTTGGCTCGCCTGGAAACGGCCGCGCTGCCACCGGAACAAAGCTCGGTGGACTTGCAGGAGTTGCTGATGCAAATTGTTGACGACGCGGCTTTCGAAGCGCAGGAGCGGGGCTGCGATGTTCGCTTGCAGCCTCTGGTGAGCGGTACTAGAAGCTTTCCCGTGCTCGGCAGCGCCGATTTACTTCGCAGTGCGCTGGAAAACGTAATTCGGAACGCAGTGCGCTACACCGCGCCCGGAACCGCAGTAGCGATTACGCTTGCGTGCGATGGTCGGTCCGTGGTGGTGCACGTGCGGGATCATGGGCCCGGCGTGCCGGAGGTGGAACTCGCTAATTTGTTTCGCCCCTTCTACCGCCTGGCGGACGCGAGAGACAGGCAAACAGGGGGAACCGGCCTGGGATTGACGATCGCGGAACGCGCGGTGCGTTTACATGGCGGGAGCATTCGCGCCAGCACACTGAAGGGAAACAAAGGCCTTGACGTGGAAATCATCCTTCCGGCCGCAAGTGAACAAGATGCGAACCGGCAAGGCGCTGAAGTCAGCGGTTTGGAATCAGAAGTCAGGAACTAAGGCGATTGAACTTGGAAGAATCGGGAGAATCACCGCCCGCCGGGTCTATATGCCCACTCGCGAGTACCGAGGCTGGATCGTTTAAGCTGCGCGGCTCGCTTCCGGAATGAGTATTTCTTGCCTCAGGTGCGATCGCGCCATGGTGTCGGCGAAGCCCCTGCTGTTTCAAGGCACTTCATCTCAGTTAGACTCTAAGAAGGCACTTTGCATGCGGCAACAGTGACGTGCGCGAGGCGCCGGAATCGATCGACTGGATTCATCGAGAACTTGTCGTGCCGGAAACCATAGTGAAGCAGAGCCTTGGACAGTCGTCCAACACCGCACCGTCCGAAACCGAAAGGCTGCAATTAGCTGTCCGTAGATTATGGCCTGAGTTGGAGTGGATCGAGAATTCTCAGGTGCGCCTCGCGGTTGAGCAAACGTGGATGCGAGCACTAGAGCTTAGCCCGCTCAAACCCGAGGATCTCGACCATATACCTTTTACCCTTTTGGTACCTAATTGTCCGACTACGTTCATGGAGCACAAGCGATGTGTGGTCCATATCGCCCGTCGCTCAGCAGAAGCCATGCGCGAGTTCATGGGTGAAGCGCTCAAGATCCAAATCGATACGGTCATTGCAGGCGCCATTCTTGCTGATGTCGGTAAACTGCTCGAATACGAACACGGCGCCGATGGCAAGACGGTACAAAGCGAGCGCGGGGAATTATTGCGACATCCATTCACCGGTGTTGCCTTGGCGATGGAATCAGGTGTTCCCGACGAGGTATGCCATATAATCGCGGCACACGCGGCAGAGGGTGACCTCGTCAAACGTAGCACGGAGGCGTATATCGTCCACCACGCCGATTTCATGGCGTATCTGCCTTTCAAAAATCCGAGAAACCTGATAAGCAGTGCGGCTGGCCGCCGCTAAGTCTTGGGAAGCACTAGGTCGTAGACAGAATTCTGGAGAGAGAGATGTCTGGTGCAATTGCGGTTAAGAAGAAAGAACCCATTACCGCCAGAATGGCGCAATGGGCTGCAGGCGTTCGCTTTGAGGACCTTTCAGCGGATGCGGTTCAGCAATGCAAGCGCTTTCTGTTGGATTCGCTGGGCTGCGCCCTGGGCGGATACCGCGTCCATGATGTTCGCATCGCGCTCGAGGTACTTGATGAAATAGCGGGAAACGGGCATTGCACAGTGATCGGAAGCGGCAAACGCGTGGACGCACCATCTGCAGCGCTCGCCAATGCTCTTATGATTCGCTGCATGGATTATAACGACATTTATTGGAAGCAGGATCCGTCGCACCCCTCCGATATTTTTCCAGCGGCGTTGGCCGGTTGTGAGCGTGCGGGCAGTGATGGCCGCGAACTCATGATAGGTCTGGCTCTGGGCCACGAATTTGAGATGCGGTTCTGCGAGGCGGCCTTTCCCGGAATCCGTGAGCGCGGCTGGCACCACGCCACGCTAACAGCATTCGTTTCCCCCATCGTGGCCGGACGTATGCTGCACTTGAACTGGGAGCAAATCCAGCATGCCATTGGTATCTCTGCCAGCGCTCGCGTGAGCCTCGGGGCAGTAACCGCCGGCAAGCTGACGATGATGAAGAACACGGTGGATCCGATGGCAACCCAATCAGGCGTACTCGCCGCGTTGCTTGCCGAGAAGGGTTATACGGGACCCGAACATGTCGTGGACGGCAAGGAAGGTCTCACTCATTGCTTTGGCCCGAATTGGAATTTGGATGCATTGACGGATGGACTGGGAGATTCCTGGCGTATAACGCAATGCGGCATGAAAGCCTTCCCCACGGAGGCTCTTACTCATACTCCAATTAGTGCGGTGCTCGATCTAGTGCGCGAGCATGAATTGACGCCGGAACAGGTCGAACGAGTTCAGATCCGGTCCCTGGCACGAGCAGCGGACATTCTGGCCGACCCCAGCAAGTACGATCCCCGCAGCAAAGAGACCGCTGACCACTCACTGCCGTATGTGATTGCGGCGGCACTTGTTGATCGCCAGGTGACACCGCTGCAATTCACGGAGGCTAGGATCAATGACCCAAGACTCAGGGCTCAGTTGCGCAAAGTAGAGGTGCTTGCCGATCCGGAGATCGAGAAAGTGTTTCCAGCAATGCAAAGAGTTATTGTGACCATCCATACAACCTCGGGCAGAGAGTTCCAAAAGCAATTGGATTTCCCAAAAGGTGATCCAAGGAATCCATTGTCTGACAATGAAATCGAAAGTAAATTTAAAGCTTTAGCTGATGAGACGTTATCAGTATCTGCACAAGAAAATGTGCAGGACATGATTTGGAACTTGGAAAAGCTAGAGTCGGTATCGAGATTGATGCAATCATTGAAAGCGGATTGAGCTTCCGAACTCACGATGTCGTCCAAGATGCCCAAGTCTTCACGATGAACCTCGAATAAGTCCATGTCTCAAACCATCGTAGAAAAACTCGCGCAAGCTCACGGTGCAGGAGGGCCAGGTCGCCATTGGCGCGCTGG
>JBEKOS010000002.1:0-31145 GCA_049521535.1 Terriglobales bacterium
CCATCGTTGATCACAACCCAGTGGGACAGCGTGCCACGCGGGGCTTCGTGAGTGCCTACGCCTTCCACTTCTCCCCCGGAGAAAACCGGTGGATTGCAAACGGTGTAATCGCCCTTGGCAATGTTATCGATCAGCAACTGGAGGTGCTTCTGGGCCAGTTCCCCCAGCATGGCGGCGCGAATGGCGCGCGCGCCATGGCGCCCCAGTGTGGAATGCAGCATATCGGGCGTTACCCGAATGCCGCCGACAGCCTCGATTTTCCCGATTGCGAGTTCCGTATACTTGCGGGTGAGCGGATGGCCCTGGGAATAGCCCACCAGCACCTGTGCCAGCGGGCCAACCTGCATGGGCTGGCCGTTGAAGCGAGGCGCCTTGACCCAGGAGTACTTCTGGTCACCGTTCCAGCCGGTGAAGTCAGGATCGGTTTCTCCTTGCCAGGGATGCAGTGCCTTCTCGCCGTGATAGTAGGCATGCGCCACGTCTTCGGTGACGCCATCGCGAAAATCCTTGTCGGAGGCGGTCCGGAAGGGATGCGCGCCCGCCAGGTTTCCGTTCATGATGTATCCGCCGGGAAGATCGTATGCCGTACCCTTGCTGTCCAGCGGCAGATCGGGAACGGCCAGGTAGTTGCGCACGCCGCTGCCGATCTTGAACCAGTCGGCATACATGGCGGCCACCGCGCACACGTCGACCACGTACACCTGGTTGACGAACTGAACGACTTCATCCAGAAGCACGCGGGCCATTTCGAGCTTGTCCATGCCCAGAGCGCTTCCGCTGTCCAGGTCAATGGCGTTGGAAACGCCGCCCACCGTCAGGTTCTGTATGTGCGGGGTCTTTGATCCCAGGATGGCAACCACCTGCAGGGCTTTGCGCTGGTATTCCAGGGCCTGAACGTAGTGCGCAAAGGCCAGCAGGTTGACATTCGGCGACAGGCGCATGGCCGGATGGCCCCAGTAACCGTTCGTGAAAATCCCGAGTTGTCCGCTGGCTGCCACAGCATTCACGCGATCCTGCGCGGCTTTGAATTCATTGCGGGAATTTCGCGGCCAGGGAGACAGAGTGTCCGCCAGCTTGGCAGTCTGATCCGGATCAGCCTTGGGAATCTGCAGGATGTCCACCCAATCCAGCGCGGAAAGTTGATAAAAATGCACGATGTGGTCGTGCAGCGCGTGGGCAATGAGGATGAGATTGCGGATGTACTGGGCGTTCAGCGGCACCTCAAGCTTGAGGGCATCTTCCACGGCGCGCACGCTGGCCATGGCATGCACGGTGGTGCAGACGCCGCAAAAGCGCTGGGTGAACAACCAGGCGTCGCGCGGGTCGCGGCCGCGGAGAATGTTTTCGATCCCGCGCCACATGGTACAGGAAGCCCATGCGTTGCTGACTGCGTTATTATCCACCTCGACGTCGATACGAAGGTGGCCTTCAATCCGGGTGATGGGGTCAATGGTGATTCGTTTTGCCATAATGCCTGCTGTCAGTCGGAGTCTCTTGGTTCAGTTTCGTTTTCGCCGAAATGTCCGTACTTGAAATACCCGGTCCACCGGATGTACGGCCGGCGGAACCGGAAGTAGCTTGCCATGTCGTGCCACTCGTAAAGCGCCGCCGGAAGAATCGCAATTCTCTTCACTGCGAAAAGAAATCCGGCAATGCCCATGCAAATAAATCCGAGCGATACCAGGACCTCGATGGTGGAGGGAAAATAGAGCGACTCGGGGTTGGGCCTGAATGCGAGGGTCGTGGGGCTGAAGCGATAGATCATGCCGCCCAGGGAACTCAGGACATAGCCCAGGAACATCCATCGGGTCTGATGGTTCTGCACGGAACGCCGCAACATGCAGGCGCCCGTCGCAGTAAGCAGGATCTCCATCCAGAACACCAGAGCAAAGCGATCGGGGTGGAAGGCGGTGCCCAAGGCTCCGCGGCCGACAATATCAATCAGACGCAAAGCGAGCCAGCCGAATATCAGCCACGCAGTGATGCGGGCGGCCTCATCGAGAACTTCCATGTCCATCGCCCGTTTCCACACCAGGCAGCACAGCATGGTGGTTCCGGCAACGCAGCCAAACGACATGAAGGCGGCCGCGCCCAGGAAGAGCAACGGCAGCCACGGGGTCTGCCACAAGGGATGAACTCGTTCTCCTGCCAGCAGCATCAGCGCGCCCAGAGACGATTGGTGCATGCCGGGCAGCAGGTACGCTGCCGCTATAATCCACGGGAAGAATCTGTGCAGCCCGCGCTCCATGCGCTCGACTCCGGGCCGCAGGCGCGAATCAAAGTACCAGAGCCGCTCCAGTACCGGAGGAACGTTCTCGATGGCGAGCGGGATCATGGCGTAGATCGACATGCAAATGGCAACTTCTGCCAGCGGCGAGTGCATGTTCCACTTCCACGGGAAAACGATCCAATAGAAGTTCCAGGGACGTCCGGCGTCGATTCCCAGCAATAACAGGCCGCAGGCATAGGCCAGGAAGCTGGTAAGCAGGGCCATCCGCATCAGCGCGTGCAGGCACTTGCGGCGGAAAACCCATGCAGCAATGCCCACGGCAAACGCACCCGAGCCGAGCGCCGTCAGGACCATCACGTTGAAGGTTTTCCAGATGCCCCAACCGTAGGCGTCGTTCATGCCGCTTACGGGGCCCAGGCCGGCCAGTTCGCGGTAGCCGGTTAATACAATGGCCACCAGCGTCATGGAGATCAGCGCCATGAAGAACCGGTTTACCACCGGAAAGCCGTACACGGGCACGTCCCGCTCCCAGCGGGCGGTCTGGATCGGCGCGTTGTTCATCGTTGTACTGCTCATAGTTGCGCCCTCAGTCCGGTCTGTTTTTCGCGTTCATGGGCTTCCTCTTCATGGCCCTTCAGATTCTTGCGAATCACCTGCACCAGGCCGACATATAACAGCGCCGGCAACGCGAAATATTGGTAAAGGCGCCTTTGCCAACGAAGGGTCTTGGCCGGCACCGACTCAGGTCCCAGTTCCGGCAGGCCTAGTTTTTCGAACGGGACCCGGGACAGATAAAGGGCTTGCGTGCCACCGTTGTCGGTTTCTCCGTACACGCGGTCCTGGTAGTACCGGCCGGGGCTCTTCTTGATGCGCTTTTTGGCTTCCGACAGCAGGACGGTGCGCGGACCAAAGGTTACGGCGCCAGTGGGGCATACACTCGTGCATCCGGGCTGCAGGCCTTTTGCCAGCCGGTCGCTGCACAACTCGCACTTGGTCACGCGCGGATTGAATCCCTGCCACTGGAAGCGCGGAATGTGATACGGGCAGGTGATGGTGCAATAGCGGCAGCCAATACACTCCTTCTCATCCCACTTGACCGCGCCGCTTTCCGGGTCCTTGTGCAACGCCTGGAAAGGACACCCTGCGGCGCAAGCGGGATCGAGGCAGTGCATGCATTGACGCTTTACATAGGAGAAGGCCGAACCGTCTTCGGGCTTATAGAGCTTGATGACATTGCGGGTGAGGTCATTGAGGTCGGACGGCGCCTGGTGCAGCGCGTCGCCACGGGTATCCGGGGGCGTGTCATTCGCCTCGGCACACGCCGAGACGCAGGCCTTGCAGCCAATGCAGATGGTGGCATCGTAGAGCAGTCCGACGGCGGCATTGGGCACGGGAATGCTTTCTGCCTGCAGCGGATTCGTACCAACCGTGAGTGCTACGGCAGCCGGCACGCCTGTCTTGGCGATGGTGGAGAACAGTTCTCGCCGTGTAATAGCCACATCAGTCCTCTTTCGAATCGATTTGCTTCCCGGCTGATTCCTTGAGTTTTTCCGCGAGCGCGAGGTCGGCGCCAACTCGTTCTACGCCTGCTTCCTGGCTGCTTTGGAAACGTTGCGATGCGACCCAGGTTGCGCCGCCCACTGCTCCGGCCACCGCGCCTACCAGTGCCGCTGCGCCCACCTTAATTCCACCGGCGGCACTGTAAATAGGAGGATATGTGTCAGGCGGAGTCGCGCGATGGATAGGAACGGTTTCAAACGTTCCCATCTGCCATACCACATTCTTTTCCGTGCAACCCATGCACGGAGTTCCGATTCCAATGGGCCACGCACCGGGAACCTCGTTGAAATGGCGCGTGGAACAGGCGGCGTGAGTGATTGGCCCTTTGCAGCCAAGCTTGTAGAGGCACCATCCTTTGCGGTGCCCTTCATCACCGAAAGCGCCTGCAAACCGACCGGCGTCAAAGTGCGCCCGCCGCGGGCAATTCTCGTGGATCACGCGCTCGTACGCGAATTTCGGACGGTTAAGGTCGTCCAACGCGGGTAGCCTGCCCATGGTGACGTATTCCAGAACAACAGCCAGCAGGTTGTAGGGATTCGGCGGGCAACCGGGCAGGTTAATAATCGGCTTGCCCGACACTACCGAACTAACTCCCATAGCACCGGTCGGGTTCGGATCAGCGGATGGAATTCCGCCCCAGGAGGCGCAGGAGCCAATAGCGATCACCGCCGCCGATTGGGCTGCGACCTCTTTGAGGACCTGCACTCCCGGTCTGGAGCCCATTTCGTAATAGATACCGTCATCCCTGGTCGGAATGGCTCCCTCGGCCACCAGTACGAACTTGCCGGCGTTTTCCGCGACTGCCTGACGCAACGCAGCCTCAGCCTGCTCGCCGGAGGCCGCCATCAGGGTTTCGTGGTAGTCGAGAGAAATGACATCCAGAATAAGGTGGGCGGCGTCGGGAGCGGAGGTACGAAGCAAAGTCTCGGTGCAGCCGGTACAGTCCTGAAAATGCAGCCAGATCACCGACGGCCGCCTGCTCTTCCCGATTGCCTCTGCGACTTGCAGTACCGAGGGCTTTGTGGTGAGCGCCAATCCGACAGGAGCGCTAGCCATCAGCATGCCGCAGAGCTGGATAAAGCTTCTTCGGGAGACCCCGCTAGCCTCCAGATATTCTGCAATGGTCAAATTCTTGGACATTACCGCCTCCCCGTGTAGGCATTACCCCGCGCACCCCTGATCAGAGGTACGATCATCAACCCAAGCTGTGTTCTATCTGCGAAATCGCCGGACGGCGGGGAGGATTGAGAAAATTGCCAAAGTTCGCGCTCTGCAAGCTGGAAAGAACAAGAATCAATCAATCAGTGCGTTATAGTTCCTGCGCGATACCCGGTTTCTCTGTTTTCTACCCTTAGCCTTATATCTCCAACCTCCCTATCGGTCTCAGCAACACGAGATGAACTATATGGGTTATCGCCTGTATTGATAGCTTGAGTCAGTGATTTCGGTCACGCACCAACGTGAGTACCATCATCTTTTCCAATAAAAATGCCGCCGTCCCTAAGTCCTAGGAACGGCGGCGAGCACACAAGGAGAGTCAGTCAGCGGGCGGAATGCCGGCGCATGGCAGCGTCAGGCAAGCCGTCTATCGTCTCATAGAAGAGCGCATAACCCTGAATGCTTCCATCAACGTTAGGAACGCCAAATGCTTTGACCGTTTCGCCAATGGTCGAAAGAGCACTAGAGACATTTGACGGTAGTCCACCTTGAATATTCTGCGGGGTTACCGTTACCGAGCCACCGGTGAAGTCCACTTGATAGACCAGTGCGGAGGCGCCGGAAACCGTGCTTAGATCAACGAGTGCGCTGTTGGAGCCTCCGGTCACGCTCATGCCGAAAGCGCCACCGCTTGAGGTAGATGCCCACGGTGTGGATACCGAACCCAGCGGAACCGGCATCGGCTCAATCACGGTCCATGGCGCTGACCAGCCATTGGGATTGGCCGGATCGCCCCAGGTTCCATAAGTTGTTCCCCACGCTGAAAACGCGCAGGGCCCGCCTATAAACCCGCAATTGCTGCCGCCGAAATTTATCGAGCCATTGGTGGCGGAAACAAAGTCAGGTATGGCACTCGACCCGGTTTCTTCCTGCGTGGGGAATGTGAAGTACCACCACACAAAGCCGTTGGCTTGAATCGTGTTGACTGTGTTTAGGGAACTCGGGGAAATATAGGGAAGCACCACCGCATAGTTATCCGCCGGGTCTTGGAAAGTGCGATTGTAGGTAAAGTTCGAGTCGTTCGCGCCTGCAATCGTACCGCTGAACCGCGCAATCTCAATATCCACAGTCTGCGCCACGAGCGGGGACGCCAGTGGATCGACGGCTTCAATGTGCACCTTGAATCCCCGGTATAAGTTGGACAAGAAGCCCGTGCCAGTTGCAATTGGCGTCGCATCTCCAACCGCATTCCATGGGGTGCGGAAGTAGAAGTTCGTGGCGGAGTTCACGATCACCGGGGTGAATGCACCATCTTCGTTGGTAACGTCAATGGTGTCTGCGGCCGCGTCCACATGCAAAACGTGGCCTTCAGGATTAAGCCAAACCTTGTTGAATGAGGTACTGGCCCACATGCGCACCGCAATGAGCGAGCCATTCTGCTGGAAGCGGGCGGTCGTACGCACGTACATGCCGGACAGCGATGAGGCGCCAACCTCTGACAGAGATGAGGCGGAGAAGTCGTAGATGATATGGCTCATTCCGGTATCAAGATCGTAAAAAATAGTTCCGCTGGTGGAGTCGGGCTGAATTGTCAGGCTTTGCGACGTCGAAACCGGGGTTTCGGGATTTACCGGCGGTTCAGTTGGAAATACCCTGTTCATGGTTAGGGACGAACCATCTGAGGCCACCGAGGTGACCAACCCGTACGGCTGGCGCAGCACCAACCTTCTGATATCCCATATGGGGTGATGCCGGCAAGGACCGTTGAAATTAACTACCCAGATGCCGGCAGACTGGTCGTACACCAGGAAAACCGGATGGCCGATTTGAAATTCCAGGTCCACCACGCTGGTATTGTTCTTGGTTACCGTGATGGGCGAAACGAAAGCAATGTTCACCGGGACAGTCAGACCTCCCGAACTCCCCGTCGCACCCGCGATATTGATCTGGCCGGAGGGAATTTGCTCTCCCGCTGTGCCCCCGGTAAATCCTGGCTCCGGATCCGGAGCCACCGTCAACGCCACGTCTCCGGGGTTGGCGCTGATGGTGATTTGCGCGCCGGTATAAGTGCCCGGCGAGATCTGGGCATTGCTCAGCAGTTCGCCGAGTTGATCCAACTGGACCAGATTGACGATTGGAGCCGGATTGGGTGCGGTGTACACTGTCACCGGACTGCCAATCCCGGTCAGCGTAACGTTCAAAACCTTTACCCCGATGAGCGCCCAATCGTCCGTTGGGTCGTCGCTCAACACGACGTTCATGTTGCCATTTCCAGACGCGTTATTGCCGCCGGAACTGCCACTACTGCTGCTCCCGCAGCTGGCAAGGAAAGTCAACGAACCGAGAAGCAGAAGAGTGACCAGGACGCAGTAGATACGTCGCATGTGCGGAGTCCTCCTAAACAGATATTGCGGCAAGGCTTTCATTGTGCTGCCCATCGAAACCCAAAGGATGCGTAATAGTTGCGGGGATGGAATTATTTCTTTTACAGGTGTACCACTACGCCTGAAGCACTCGCAGAAGTGCAGCCCGCGCCCTGCAGAACCTGCTTAAGTGAGAGTTATGGAACCTCGTGCGGGTTGCATCTTAGTTGGAAAAGTCAGCACCGAGTCCGCCAACTGCTATCGCAGACTTTCGACTGAGAACTAGCGTGTTTAACCGACAATCACCCTGGCGACCTCCGCTCTAGACACCCGCGGCGGCCAGGCTCTCATCTTTCCGAGGCTCGCCATTTGTCGAGGCCGCGATCTGTTGCCTGCCATATTCATATCCCCGGTCGAAGGCCCGCAGGTTCACATCTCTGAAGTGCTCCGGCACGCTCTCGGCTACCGCGCGTCGCAGTGATTCGGCTTGAAGCAATCCGGTAACCGCGCCAAAAAATCCGACCATCACGATATTCAGCACCATGCGCTTCCCGAGTTCCTCGGCAATGCGCGTAGCCGGACAGCTAAACAGCCTCGTGCCGGGGCGAAGCTCCGGCACCTGCACCAGATCCTCTTCGATGATCAGCAACCCGCCATCCTTCAAGTCGGGAACAAACTTTGTGCATGCTTCCTGAGACATCACGACCAGAATGTCAGGATGCGTGACGTACGGATACAACACCGGCTCATCCGAGGTAATCACCTGCGCGGCGCAGGCACCGCCACGCGCTTCGGGGCCAAAGCTTTGCGTCAAGGTGGCAAAGCCGCCCTCGTACACGGAATAGGCCTTGCCGATCACCATCGCAGAAAGGATGACTCCCTGGCCGCCGAATCCGGCAACACGGATTTCAGTTAGCTGTGACATTCGCATTCCTCCATGTGCAACCCATCGACGTAACGCCCACCCAAAGAATCGTGCATCTGCGCGCGCATCAGGTCGATATAATCGGGGCGCATTTTGTCCACGAACTTGCCGACTATAATCTCGCCGGCCTTGGAGAGATCAACCTCATGGGTGGGTGCGCCGTTCCGTATTTTGCTGGCCTGCTTGTAGTACTGCAGGGCGTTGAGGCCATCGCCCATGCGATTGCGGCGCTGGTAAAGCGTCGGGCAGGGCGAAATCACCTCAATAAACCCAAAGCCCTTCTTGGCAAAAAGCTCCGCCATGGCTCGCGCCAGTTGCTTCACGTGGAATACCGTCCAGCGCGCCACATAGACCGCGCCGGCAGCGTCCACCAGGTGAGGCAGGTTGAAACCGGAATCGAAAGTGCCATAGGGGGAGGTCGACGTGATCACATGGCTGGGAGTGGTCGGTGCGGTTTGCCCGCCCGTCATGCCGTAGATGAGGTTGTTAATGCAGATCACTTTGATATCGACATTCCGGCGGGCGGCATGAATAAGGTGATTGCCCCCGATGGCAGAAAGGTCTCCGTCGCCGGAATACACCACGACGTTCAGCTTCGGGTTGGCAAGTTTCAGACCCGTGGCAAACGGAATCGCCCGACCATGCGTGGTATGAAAGGAATCGAAATTTACATATCCCGCTACCCGGCCCGTACAGCCGATGCCGCTGACTACGACCAGGTTCTTCTGGTCCACTTCTGAATCGACCAATGCCCGGGCAAAACAATTTACAGTAGTACCGATTCCGCAGCCGGGGCACCAGATGTGCGGCATGCGGTCCATTCGCAGGAATGCCTCCACCGGATTGCGGTCGCAATCGCACTCTTCGGCATCCGTCGCGCAGTGCGCTACTGCCTCTGCGCCCGGTAAGGTGGGAGTAATAAGCTGATCGGCCGTACTCATCGGAGAGCCTCCTCAATGACCTTCAAAATGTCGTTTGGATCGTGCACACTGCCTCCTGCGTGGGGTACGCTCAGCGTCTTGCAGAACCCGTTGGCGGAGCGCTGCACCTCCAATACCATCTGACCCAGGTTGAGTTCCGGAACTACAAACGCCTTTATCTTCCCGGCTAATTCTCGAATTTGCTTTTCCGGAAATGGCCAAGCCGTAATCAGCCGGAACTTCCCTACCTTGAGACCCTTACGCCGGGCGAGTTCAATGCCACGCTGGGCCACGCGCGAGGTGATGCCGTAACTCACCACAACCACGTCGGCATCGTCGCAACCTTCGGCCTCGAATTGAACAATCTCATCAACATGGTTATAGATTTTGTCCTTCAGGCGATTGACCAGCCCCTGCTGAATCTTCGGGGTCATGTTGGGGTAGCCGCGCTCGTCGTGGGTCAGACCGGTAACGTGGAAGTTATAGCCTTCACCGGCATGGACCATCTCCGGGACACCGTCGCCGTTGGTGGCGTATAGTTTGAAGTCTTCGGGGGACTTAGCTGTATGCCGCCGAGGCTGAATCTCAATATCCTCGGCCGGCGGGATCACTACTTTCTCAGTCATGTGTCCCACTACTTCGTCCAGCATCATCATCACTGGCACGCGGAACCTCTCGGACAAGTTGAAGGCCCGGATGGTGAGGTCAAATGCTTCCTGGGGCGAGTTAGGACACAGCGCAATAATCGCGTAGTCTCCATGCGAACCCCACCGGCACTGCATCATGTCCGCCTGGGCCGGCAAAGTTGGCAAGCCGGTCGATGGACCGCCCCGCTGGACATCGACAAATACGCAGGGGGTCTCGGTCATGGCGGCGAAGCCAATGTGCTCCATCATCAGCGAGAAACCAGGGCCCGAGGTAACCGTAAAGGCTTTCGCTCCCGCCCAAACCGCGCCTTGCAGGGTAATGGAAGCCGCCAACTCGTCTTCCATCTGGATGAAGACGCCCCCGACCGTGGGGATACGCGAAGCAAAGCGCTCCACGACCTCCGTAGAAGGAGTAATAGGGTACCCCGAAGAGAACCTGGCGCCTGCGGCCAGACAGCCCTCGCAGCAGGCATGGTCACCATCGAGGAAATGTACTCCGGTTAGAACTCCTGCGGGATCAGCTTGCATCAGTCACCTCGCTTCCTGCGGCCGCCGTCACGGCTGGCGGTTTCACTTTATAGCCGTGGATCGCGAAGTCGGGACAGTACATCCCGCACAGGTCGCAACCGCTACATTTTTCCGAGGCAACCACCTCGGGCGGATGGTAGCCCTTGGCATTGAAACTGGGAGAAAGGGCCAGGACCTTCGTGGGACAGAACTCCACGCAGAAGCCGCAGGCTTTGCACCTTTCGACCACAATTTTTACCTTTCCTTTAGCCATTCAATCCCTCGATTCCGGCGGGACCCGGCTTACAACCGGGTTGCACACTTCGAATTATCATTGCGCAGGTGCTTCACCCTCTGTGACGGTGATCACATTCGGGTGTGAGCAAGCACGCATCGGAATCGCCAGCCATGGTCACAAAAAGCCTGGATTTGGCAATCTGGGCGAAATGATTGGTGTTTGAGGTATAATCCGCGCGCTGGGAAATGAACGCGCACAAGCGCACTTTCGGGCTCCTCGCAGCCATCTTGGCTGTCTCCGTGGCGGCGGTTGGCGGGATATGGGGGCATTCGGTCCATTCTCACACTCACTCCGGCACTCTGCGTGCCAGCATCATGCCCGCCGCACTTCCGGCTGACGGCTTCTCGGTTGCGGAATTGAGGCTCGCAGGCGGGTCGCCGCCTGATTTGAAGATTAGCGTCGTTGCCGGAACCCACCGGTTACGGATAATTCGGCAAACCCCGGAGGGCGCGCTGCTACGTGCAGGAACGCTACCGGGGAAAGCTACGATTGAGGTGTCCGGCAACGGATACGCGCCGGTGCATATTGAATTGGAGACCAAGCTTGACGCGACAGACTCTGCCGGTGATGGCACGCCCGACTTTTTGCGGCTCAACGATCCCGCCGACCGAACGGCCTTTCGCCGCTGGTTCACGTTGATTGCCGAAGCGGTGTACTACCGGTCCGCCAATCAATTGCCGACAGAGATCAACGACTGTGCCGCGCTTATGCGTTATGCCTACCGCGAGGCGTTGCGGGAACACACCGGCGAATGGGCAACCTTTTTGGCACTTCCGGCAATTACAACCGCATCAGCGGTGAATAAGTACTCGTATCCCTACACTGCATTGGAAGGCGCAATGTTCCGTGTACAACCAGGTACCTTTCGCGCCAGTGATGTAAGCGACGGCGCCTTTGCCGAATTCGCCGACGCTGACTCCTTGCGGCGCTTCAACAGTTATTTCGTCAGCCGTGAGCTTCGGCGTGCACGCGCTGGTGATCTGTTGTTCTTTCGCCAAGAAAACCAGAACATGCCGTTCCATGCCATGATCTTTCTTGGCCACAGCCAGTTCGAGCCCGGAGATGACGAATTCTTGATCTACCATACGGGCCCGAACTCCAATCGACAGTCGACAGGCGTCATTCATCAGAAACGGCTTAGATCTGCGGCAGAAGCCGGTGAAATCCGCCGCTTACCGCTGGCCGAATTGTTACGATATCCCGATGCGCGCTGGCGTCCTCTGCCACGTAATTCGGCATTCCTGGGCGTCTATCGCTGGAACATTTTGAGAGGGGAAGAGTGAAGAAAGTACTCACTACTCAGTACCCGGTGCTCAGTCGCCCAAGCCAGTCCTGGTTTCGGACCTGGGTACTGAATACCAGATACTTGCTACTACTCTTAGTCGTTCTCGTATCAGCGGCGGGACAGGACAAGACCGCTCCTTACTTTACCCTGACCAGCAGTCGCACGTTTGCCCCCGGTGAAACGCCAGCCATCCAGATGTGGGGGCAAAGCGTCTCATCGCTCGAGTTTCGCGTGTACCGCGTGAACGATCCGGTTAAGTTCTTTGCCCGCCTGCGCGACGTCCACAATTTTGGCGGGCGTGCGCCCCGCCCGCCGCACAGCGAAACCTGGCTGGAACGCTTTCATCGCTGGAAGCGTGGCCTCTGGCTCTGTATACGCGACTTCGTGCGCGCCCAGTTCAGCCGTGAATCGCGCGCAAACATTCGCGAACGGATTTCACAGCGCGACCGTCAGCCGGCACAGAATGTGCAGACTTTCGCGCAAGTGCCATTGCTGAATTCGCAGCAACTGGTGGCGCGATGGAACCAGGCGATCAGCCGCCCGGAGAACAGATGGGAATCGGAAAACGTTTCTGTGCCCGTAAGGGACAAGGGACTGTACCTCGTCGAGGCAGTGCACGAGGAATTGCGTGCCTATACCATCGTCCTGATTACCGATATTGCGGTTATCACCAAGACCTCTCCCGACAAGGTCCTGAATTTCGTCGCCGACCGACAAAGCGGTGCGCCGGTCCCCGGAGCAACCGTGCTGCTTTGGGGCGGCACTGAGCAGTTAGCCGCAGCCCAGTCCGACGCGCATGGATTGGTTGAGTCGCAGATCTCCAAGAACTCGAAGCATCCGCTCGTGCTGGTGCAAAAGGACAACTCCTTCGCCGTTAATGCGCCCTTTGGCGAAGGCGGCAGCGAAGAGACCGAAGCGGCCGACCACACCTACGTCTATACGGACCGCCCCATCTACCGCCCGGGCGACACGGTGCATTTCAAGGCGATCCTGCGCCAGCAAGCCGGCGCAACATATCGCATTCCCAAGCTTCCGCAGGTCAATGTTGCCATCAATGATCCGGAATACAAGCCGGTCGCTCAGCAGAGCCTCACTCCCAACGATATGGGCACGGCGCATGGTGACTGGACGGTGCCGCCCGGCGCTCATCTGGGCACCTACTGGCTCGCAGTGGGCGGAAATGAAGGCGGCAACGCCCAGTTCGATGTGCAGGAATACAAGAAGCCTGAATACCAGGTGCGCGTAACCGCCGACAAGCGTGTCCTTCAGGGCCAGCCCATCAAGGCCACCATTGATGCACGCTATTATTTCGGCGAACCGGTGGCCAACGCCAAGGTGAAGACCGTCGTCCACGTCTCGCGTTACTGGCGCTGGAACGACGAAGACGCGGACGATCAGGATACGGACGCCGATCAAAGTGATGCCGACAACGAATACGAAGGAGGCGCCGGCGACCAGGCACTTGAAATTCCCGGCAAGCTGGATGATCAAGGAAAGCTCGAAATCACGGTTCCAACTCGCGTTTCCAGCAAACATGAGGACGCGGTCTATCGCCTGGAAGCGCGCGTTACGGATGAAGCTAACCGTGAAATTTCGGGTAAGGGATTTGCGCTCGCCACATATGCGAATTTCTCCTTGTTCATTCAGCCGGACAGCTACGTCTATCAGCCCAACGGCACCGCCAAGCTGACGGTGGAGGCGCGCGATTACGATGACCATCCGGTGGAGACCGACTTCCAACTGGTTCTCCGCACCTGGAACTGGCGTGAGCGTGAAAAATACAGCAAGACCGTCTTCGCCACCAGCGGCAGGACCGATGCCAGCGGGAAGTCCTTGATTGAAGTACATCTGTCGGAATCGGGAAGCCTTGAGGCCAAGGTTACTGCGCGCACCCCCGAAGGGCGCGAACCTGAAGGACGCGCATACCTGTGGGTTTCAGGCTCGGCCGCCATGTGGGGCAAGCCTAGTGAGAGCATCCAGATCATTCCGGACCGGAAGTCTTACAAGCCCGGCGACACGGCCCACCTGCTGGTTGTGAACGGCACCGCGCCCGCCGACCTTCTGGTCACGGTGGAGGGCAATGAACTCTTTACCCAGCAGGTAGTCCATGCCACCGGACCCAGCACGACGGTGGAAGTTCCCATCCGTGCCGAGTACGAGCCCGACTTTTATGCCAGTGTTTATTTCCTGAAAGACAACCAGTTGCGTACTGGCAACAAGGAGGTCAAAGTCCCGCCCGCGGAGCATGCACTAAGGGTGGAGTTGCAGCCGTCGAAGCCGCAGTTCCAACCCGGCGAAGCCGCCAGTTACACCATCCGTGCGCACGACAGTGCCGGACAACCGGTGGCCGGCGAATTCAGCCTGGGCGTGGTGGATGAAGCCATCTACGCAATCCAGCCCGAATCAGCACAGGACATCATGCGGTTTTACTGGGGACGAGCCTGGAACCGCGTGATGACCGAGACTTCCCTCACCTACTGGTTTCAGGGCGCGGCGGGAAAGCGAAAAATGGAGCTGACCGGCGTGCGGCCCACGCGCTCACTGGCCCAGCTTAAACCTGAACGACTGGTCGAGCCGAAGATTCGCAAGGCTTTCCCCGATACTGCCTTTTGGGTAGCGGACGTGAATACCGACGCCCAGGGCGAGGCCCAGACTCGTTTCAATTTCCCTGATGCCCTGACCACCTGGCGCGCGACCACTCGCGGAGTCACCCCCGATACCAGGGTTGGCAGTGCGGTGGAAAAAGTCATCGTGCGCAAAAACCTCATGCTGCGCCTGGCCGTGCCGCGCTTCTTCCGGCAGGGCGATGAAGTTGTGGTTTCCGCCCTTGTTCACAACTATCTAACCACCGCAAAAAAGGCCCGCGTCTCGCTCGATCTCACGGGCTTGGAGGTAATCGACGGTGGCACCCGCGACGTGGACGTGCCAGTGCGCGGCGAGGTGAAAGTCGATTGGCGGGTGCGGGCACAGTCCGTACGATCAGCCGTGATACTGGGCAAGGCGCTGACCAACGAAGAGTCCGACGCGATGGAACTCACTCTGCCGGTCATTCCATATGGCGCAAGACTGACGGTCGCGCGCAGCGGATCGATTACCGCGGACAAGAGCGACGTCACCGACGACATCGTCTTCCCGGGTCAGTCGGAGCCGGGTTCGCGCGGGCTCGATCTCAAGGTGACGCCGTCCGTCGCCGGTACGGTTTTGAGCGCGCTTGATTTTCTCACCGCGTATCCTTACGGCTGCACTGAACAAACCATGTCCAGCTTTTTACCGAACATCATAGTGGCTCGCGCGATGAAAGAGCTGAACCTGAAGTCGAACGTGAACCAGGAGGAACTGAATAAGAAGATTGCGGCGGGTCTCAACCGCCTGCGTGACTACCAGCACGATGACGGCGGCTGGGGATGGTGGCAGACGGATGACAGCCAGATCTTCATGACCGCCTATGTTCTGCAAGGACTGGCACAGGCCCACGCTGCCGGCTATGAAATGCAGGACCGCCGCAAGGATGCTCCCGCTCAGCCGCCGCACGGCACCGTAGCCGAAGGCACGCCGACTGCCATGCAGCGTGCCCAGGTTTGGTTGCAAAACAGGTTCTACGAGGACACGAAGATCGTTTCCGACCTGCGCGCATACATGGCCTATGCACTTTCCGAAAGCGGCATGCGAGACCCGGCGATGCTGGATTCGGTGTGGCAGCAACGCTCGGGACTGACTGTCTATGGTGCGGCCCTGCTCGGTCTCGCCCTGCAGGCCAGCGGTGACGCCCGCAGCGGCGAACTTGCAACTCGATTGGAATCGGAGGTCAAGTCGGGCGACCAGCAAGCCTGGTGGCAACTCGATCACAGTCCGTTGCTCGAGTACTACGGCGACGCCAGCGTGGAGGCAACGGCTTTTGCTGTAAGGTTCCTCGCGCGTGTGCGGCCGCAAAGCCCGACCTTGCCGCAGGCTGCGCTTTGGCTGGTGGATCATCGCAGCGGATACTACTGGGACTCCACCTTCCAGACGGCGCTGGCGATTTTTGGCCTCACTGACTACCTGAAAACCGGAGGTGAACTTAAGCCCAATTTTTCCGTGGAAGTGCTGGTGAACGATAAATCAGTACTTAAGCACAGCTTCACCGCGGCGGATGGGCTTGCGCCTTCCGTGCCCGGCATACATCTCACTGACGAACAGTTGGCCTCCGCCAATCATCTGCAGATCCGCAAGCATGGCAGCGGGCGATTGTACTGGTCCGCCAGCGGTGAGTACTATTCCACCGAACCTAAGTCCACCAACATGGGTTCGTTTCAGCTCAACGTTGCGCGCGAGTATTTCAAACTGGTCTCTGCCCAGCAGGAAAAGAAGATTGTCTACCATATGGAGAAACTGAACGGTCCCGTGCAGCCGGGCGATGTGTTGGCCGTACACGTGACCGTAAGCGGCGGAAACTGGCGATATTTGATGATCGAGGATCCATTCCTCGCAGGTGCCGAACCGATTGAGCGCGATGACCTCTTCGAGATAGTTGACCGGCCGCAGTGGTGGGGCAGTTGGTGGTGGGCGCGTCGCGAATTCTACGACGACCACGCCGCATTTTTCGTAGATTGGTTTAATCATGGCCAGCACGAGTTCCGCTACCTGCTGAAAGTCGTGAACCTTGGGAAGTTCCGCGTAAGTCCGACGCGCGTAGAACCGATGTATCAGCCTCAATATCTGGCCACCGGCGACGGCCTGACAGTTGCAGTAGCGCCTCTCTCAGGTACCGCCGTTGCATCGCCCGTTGCACCCGTCCCGGATGTAGCGCCGGTCTCCAGACCGGCTGTGGCGGGGGTATCCATGCCCGCGCTTGCGCATGCAGCGGAGGTGAAATGAACACCACGCTCATCTCAACCCTCTGGCACACCAAGCGCCTCTGGCTGCTGCAACTGGTGCTCAACGCCTTACTCCTGCTGGCATTTTGGCTGTGGCTTGGTATTCCGGAAGCGCATGTATGGGAAGTGGCCTTCTCGTTTTTATCGGCTGCGGGTCTTGTCTGGATGGAATTCTGGCTCCAGTGTGCTACGCTGCGCCATTTTCAGGTTCCGCTCGACACCGCGCTGGGCGGTTCTTTTCGGCGCGCCGCTTCGCGCGTGCCAATCTTCGGCATTTGGATTTCCTTGGGCGTTGTGCTTTGCTGGCTGGCGCTGCAAGCCGAGCTGAACAGCGGCCAACTCGGCGGATGGCTGCGCCATGTGTTGCCGGCATTTCTGCGCATTCACGTTTCGCCGAGAATCTGTGCCAGGGTTGTCGAAGCAGTCTTTGGCGCTGCAGCGTGGATTGCGATTCCTGTGATCTGGCTTCCGGTGGCGGCGCGATTGAGCTATAGATCACCAGTCGGCAGCCACCATGCGCACGAAGCGTCGGACGGCCAGCAACCGGTCCGTCGATTGACCTGGTGGATTGCCTATCTCATACTTTTCGTCGGTGGCGCCTATTTGCCTAACAAGCTCGTACACTGGATACCCGAAGTGACCGGTCTGAGGCGGCAGGCTTTGAGTATGAGCATTAGGTTCGCGTCAGCCTATGTGCTCCTCATTACTGCCTGGTGGATCATGGCAGCAGTGTTGGGTAGACGCGCAGGCTCCGCCGATCCGGATCACGGTGAAGTGACTGGCGTGCGGGAGCCCGTGACGGTCTCGCCTCCGCAACGCAGTTTCGGAGCAACCGCGGAGCAATGATTCTGGCCAGGGAAACACGAAGGTAGGGCCAAAATCCATCGAAATTGACCTACCCATTTTAGAATCAATGCGTCTGATGTGCTTACCCGCATTATGGTCGTGACAAATTCCGAGTAATATGACAAAACCCACGTGCATATGCTTCTGGGCCGCACAATTCTCTGATCTACCGGTAAAGGAGTTTGTATGAGGTTTCGCTTTTTTGTTCTGCTTGCCATTTTGGCCTGCAGTACTTCCATGCTGTCGGAAACCGCCGATGAACTGGTCCAAAAGAACCTCGAAGCCAAGGGCGGCGTAGACAAGATCAAGGCAATCCAGTCTTTGCGTATGACCGGAAAGTTCGTCGCCCCGGGCGGCTTTACGGCGGCAGTCGGCCAGGAAAATATGCGCCCCGACCTGACTCGCTCGACGTTTACGCTCCAGGGTATGGTCTCCGTGCGCGCTTATGACGGCGCCACCGGCTGGCAAATCCAGCCTTTTGGCGGTCGCAAGGACCCCGAATACATCGGTGAAGACGATATGCACGGGTTGCTCATGGATTCCGACTTCGACGGTCCGCTGGTGGACTACAAGGCGAAGGGCATCTCCATCGAGTATCTCGGCCACGCCACAGTGGACGGCGATGATGCTCTGCGCTTGAAGGTCACGCTCAAGAATGGAGACATTATTTATTACTTCCTCGATCCGGACACGTTTCTCGAAATCCGCAAGGAGATTCAACAGTTCGTGCGCGGGGCAATGAACGAATACGCCGTGGAAATGGGTTCCTACAAGCCCGTGGCGGGCGTCATGTTCCCATTCTCCAGTTCTTCCGGCCCGATCAACGATTCGACTTCGTGGTCGACCTTCATCTACGAAAGGATCGAAGCCAACGTCCCGATTGACAGCGTCGATTTTGCCGTACCGGCATCGCTGAAAAGCCAGTCGCAAGTCGCAACTCATCAGCCGCCAGTAAAGCAGGAGCCGGACAACCGGTTGCCAGTGCCTAGTCATGAATCGCCCTCAGAGCAAGCGCCAGCGACTAACGACCATCGACCATCGACTGGCCCAGTCAAGTTTGATTCCGCCACCATCTCCGGTTTGGCCGCCCGCAACATTGGTTCGGCGACCATGAGCGGGCGCATTGCCGCCATCGATGGTATCGAGAAAGACGGAAAATTGACCTTTTTCGCCGGTTCTGCGAGCGGCGGCGTGTGGAAGTCGGTCAATGGCGGCACCACCTTCGACCCGGTATTTGACCGGCAACCGGTACAGTCTATCGGGGCCATCACCATTGACCAAACAAATCCCAAGATCGTATGGGTGGGCACCGGCGAAGCCTGGACCAGAAACAGTACTTCCGTAGGCAACGGCATCTACAAATCCACCGACGGCGGCGAGAACTGGACCAACATGGGATTAAAGGACTCGGAACGCATAGTCAAAATCTTGGTTGGTCCCCGGGACAGCAATATGGTGCTGGTCTGCGTGACCGGCCATCTCTGGAACGATAGCGACGAACGCGGCGTTTACAAAACCACCGACGGCGGCAAGAACTGGAAAAAGGTGCTTGCGGGCGCCAATCCTTCCACCGGTTGCGGCATGATCGCCATGAGCCGTCAGGAGCCGGCGACCGTATACGCGAGCCTATGGGACTTCCGCCGCCAGGGCTGGACCTTCCGCTCCGGCGGCCCCGGTAGCGGCATCTTCAAGTCCACGGATTTCGGCGACCACTGGACCGAGCTTAGCGACAGCAACAGCAAGGGCCTCCCTGCAAAGCCGTGGGGCCGCACAGCGCTTGCTGTGGCACCCTCCAAACCGCAGGTTGTCTATGCAATGATCGAATCCAAGAGCAGCGCCCTGTTCAGGTCAGACAACGGCGGCCAATCGTGGAGCCGGCTGGACGCTAGTCAGTACATGATCTGGCGACCGTTCTATTTTGCCAACCTGATCGTTGATCCCAAGGACGAGAACAAGCTCTTCAAGACGGATGGTCCGCTGCTGCTGAGCGTGAATGGCGGAAAAAGCTTCAGCAGCACTGCCAACGCTCACGGCGACTTTCACGATGTCTGGTTCAATCCCAAAAATCCCAACATCATCTACACCGGCGACGACGGGGGTCTTTGGCACAGCGAGGACGGCGGAACACGCTGGCGGTTTGAGCACAATCTTCCGATTTCGCAGTTCTACCACGTGAGCGTGGACAACGCGAATCCCTACCATGTTTATGGCGGCCTGCAGGACAACAGTACCTGGGTGGGTGATTCCAACTACCCGGGCGGTATCACCAATTCCCGCTGGGAGAATCTCTACGGCGGTGACGGCTTCTGGGCCTTTGAAGACACCGCAGATCCGGACTATGTTTATGTGGAAGCCCAGGGCGGCGAGATATCGCGGGTCAACCGGCACACGTTGTCGGGCCGGGGCATTCAGCCGCTTCCCAACTACGGCGAAAAGAAGCTGCGCTTCAACTGGAATACCCCCATCCACATAAGCCCCAATGAGAAGGGGACCATCTACATCGGGTCCGAATTCCTCTTCCGCTCACGCAACCATGGCCAGTCCTGGGAGAGAATTTCGCCGGACCTCACCACCAATAATCCCGAAAAGGAAAAGCAGGAAGAGTCCGGCGGAGTCACAGTGGACAACTCCTCCGCCGAAATGCATTGCTCCATCTACTCGATCTCGGAGTCGCCAAGAAACGGCCAGTTAATCTGGGTGGGAACGGATGACGGCAATCTGCAACTCACCCAGGATGGCGCGAAAACCTGGACAAATGTTGTGGGCAATGTGCCCGGCCTGGCTCCAAATTCTTGGGTCTCCACCGTCGAAGCCAGCCGCTTCGACGAGGCGACGGCGTACGCCACCTTTGATCGCCACACCTTCGGCGACCTGACGCCCTACGCCTACAAGACCACCGACCACGGGAAGACCTGGACTTCGTTGAACTTGCAGGAAAGCGGCGTAACCGGTTACGCGCACGTGATTAAAGAAGACACCGTGGACGCGAATCTGCTTTTCCTCGGCACCGAATTCGGCCTTTGGATTTCCTACGACGGCGGCGGACACTGGGCACAGTACAAGGGAAGCAATTTCCCGGCAGTGGCGGTGCGCGACATCGCTTTGCAACCCAGGGAATCCGCACTGGTGCTGGCCACCCACGGACGCGGCATCTGGATCATCGACGACATCTCGCCCTTGCGCCAGTTGGGCCCGGAGTTGATGGCCAAGGAGGCAGTCCTGATTGCGGAACCGCCATCCATTCAGTACATGAATGCAAGCGGCGGATGGGGCGAAGGCGACGAAACTTTCTCCGGACCGAACCGGCCCGGCGACGCCTTCATCACTTACTACCAGCGAAGCCGTCACATCTTCGGCGACCTCAAAATCGAAATATACGATCAGGACGGAAAGCTGGTGGATACCGTAGCCAGCAGCAAGCATCGGGGCGTCAACCGCGCAACCTGGGCCATGCGGCTGAAACCGCCTACCGTTCCGCGTGCCGCCTCGGCCTTGTTTGAAGCTGCAGCCGGCCCGCGGGTGCTACCAGGTGAATACACCGTAAAGATGACCAAGGGCGACAACGTGTACACAGAGAAGCTCACCGTTGCCCTGGATCCGCGCGCGACCTACAACGCGGAAGACCGCAAGGCGCAACTCGAGCTGGTCATGAAGATGCAGAAACAGTTTAGCCGCATGAGTTACGCTGTGAGTGCTATCGAAGGCGTGTATAATGGCGCTGCCGCAGCCGCGGCTAAGCTACCTGAGAAAGACGCGCTCCACGCTAAACTTCTGCAGCTTGCGTCCGAGACGGACAAGCTGCGCGGCGAGATCGTCGCAACCAAGGAAGGTGGGGCCATCACCGGCGAAGAACGCATTCGCGAACACCTCGGGTCCGTTTACGGCAACGTGAACGGCTACGAAGGCCGGCCCACCGACCAGGAAGTAGCGCGGGCGGAATCGCTGGGCCGCGAATTGGAAGACGTGATCAACGAATTCACAAAGCTAACAGATAAGGAGTTGCCCTCCATTAATGCCGGCTTGAGGAGGAAGAAGATGGCCGCCGTCACCGTCCTAACCGAAGCAGAGTGGCAGAAGCAGAATGAAGCGGGCGGTCAGGGGGCAGCAGGTACGAAGAATCCGTGGCTTCTTACAGGCCGCGATTTCAAGGAGCCAGAGCGTGAAGAAAGAGACTGAGAAGGCGCCTAGAGCTGTCCCAATGAACGCGTCAGCCTGAGCCGCCGTTATGGACCAGGGGGCTGAGTTCAAATCCTTTCGATTCGAAAAATTACACCAATTCCCTGATCTTAGGCCCAAGCAAAGATAGCAGGACGCAAACGCTTTGCCGTCGATAAAGTGGGGCACTACCAAATTGTCGGTGGTGCGTTCGGCGAAAGGATGGGCCTGCCCACCCGCCACTACATCTAAAGTTGGGGATGGCCAAGGTTTTTCATCAGCATATCGGACGGGCTTCGCAGCATTTGCAATGTGGTGCAGCCGTGAGGTCTTGTGAGGCAATCCAAATTTAGTGAGTACGCCCTTCTGCGGTCATCCTCAGTTGCCCGACTGTCCATGCTAGTCAAGATATCGCAACCGTTCTTCACAGTCACCTGCCGGAATGCGGGCCAATCTGCCGGCGAATTTGGCCCTCGCGTCAAATCGACGATGCTGACTGCGCCACCCGACAACCCACAGTAGTTATTGGCCACCACCATGAGCACGTGGCGCTCGACCAGGAGACCATCCTTGAAAACTAACGAGGCAAAAAACTGCGCTGGCGGAAAAAGCCTGAGGATCCAGGGCACATCTAAATGGTCGGTCGGATGCAACAATAGGGCTCTTAGGCTTAGGTTCTCGACATGATACGTCATCTGGCAGCCGTCTCGCCCGGAAACCCCTTCTACTCCATATTCGCCCACCGTGCGAAACGAACGCAGGGCCTCTGCATAGGTAGTCTTTCCCACGTTCATTCCCCGGAACGCACGCAGGACGTTCTCAGATTTTATGTGGATATAGCGTGAATAGAGGGTGGCGAACGCAACCGCCAGCAACAAGGTCAACAGCGACCCCACAAAGGCCCAGGCAATCGGTCGCTTCACCATCGCCTTATCATAGACGTTTCAAACCCCGGGTGGCCCAGCCGCCCTGGTTGCATCGACTGGATTCTAGACCCAAAAATCAGCAGCACAATCCATAGCCTTCAAGGTCACGCGCTCTCTGGCGCTCGCAAGAGTGCCAGAGGCGCTATTTTCCTGCGCCGTTTCTTGGATGCTTGCCAGAGGTCATACTCGGCCTGCATTCCTGACCACAACTCAGGGCTCGTACCCAAGGCGTCAGCCAAGCGCAACGCCA
The DNA here is from genome assembly GCA_049521535.1 of Terriglobales bacterium. Lineage (GTDB taxonomy): Bacteria > Acidobacteriota > Terriglobia > Terriglobales > Acidobacteriaceae > CAZUCM01. Next base: position 22,924 of record JBEKOS010000002.1, read on the forward strand.
TCGCTGCTGAAATCCCTGAGCCTCCATTTAGAATGCGCGACAACGCCGCCCGCGTGACCCCCAAATGCCTTGCAGCAGCGGTGACCGACATATTTTCCAGATACTCTCGAAGCACTTTGCCCGGATGGGGTGGATTGAACATCTGCATAAAACCCTCAGTGGTAGTCCTGATAAGTCCACCAGAACGGCGTCTTCGCCCTCGAATGTGACATAAGGCGCCAATTGCCGCTTACGTCAACTGCCCCGGTGGCGCGTTAACTCATGCGTCAGTTGATGGTCGTCCAGAGTCATTCGACGTTATCGGGCAGCCCTTGCTCACACCAAGAGAGAACGGTCGGGAGCCCAAATTTTGCCACGAGCGAGGCGACTCGCGCTTGCGCATCGGCATAGGCGCGCTGCAACGCCTCCCGATTCTCCGGCTTGCGAAACTTCGTCTCAAGCTCCGCCGAAGACTCTCCAGGCGCAGGCGAGGCTGGCTTCGCGCGATCTGATTTCGCCTGTGTCAGATACAACACCAAGCCTTCGCGGAACCAAAGTGGCACAGACGGCGTGGCATGCTGCTCGACCAGCATGTGCAGAAACTCATGGCGCAAGGTGGAGTGCAGGGCATCCGCGCGCTGCAGGGTTTCGGGCGGTTGCAGGCGAATGACGTTTCCACGTGTGCTGGCGGCCACCCATCCTGGCTCTCCCGTCGCGTCGCGGAACATGGCCACAGTAGGGTATACCTTCAACTGCGGACGCGATGAAAGCGCCCAGCCGGTCGCGGCTTCTGCTTCCTGAAGTGCCCGGGCAGCAACCTCTAGTAATTGTTGGCTCTCGGCCGGTCGCGTGGTTAGCATGTCAATCCTCTCGCCGGCCAGCATCTGCCAACGTATTCCCTGGGCCGTGAGGCAGAGCACAGTGCCCGGGTAGTAAAACTCCAGGATCTCCCGGTAGTCGTTCCCCTGCTCGCCCATTTGTGCTGCCCCGGTCTGGCACAGGCCGACTCCGTGGCCTTCGCCGCGCCCGTGAAAGACCAGGTGGTCGCCCGTATCGGTGATCTCATAGGCGTCGCTGCGCAGGCGGTCCCAGCCCAGGTTGCGGTCCACGGCGAAACGAAAGCGAGGTGCGTCGACGGTCGCGCCCCCGACGCGCACAGCAAGTACCCGGCCTGACGGTGTACGCGAAAGCACCTCCACTTTCAACTTGTCCGCATCATCATACTTGACTGGTATTCCCGCTGACGCCAACGCGCGCTGCAAGTCGGCCTTGCTGACCTCGGTCTGCCACTCACCGCGGTCGCGGGCCAGACAGAATTGATCTGAATGCGAATGCAGGTACGGGTCGTCCCGTAATGCGGCATCGAGATAGCGGCCATCCTCGGTCGTTCCGCCACAATTCTGATGATAGTAGGTCGCGGCGGGAGTGCCTTTGTACCAAAGCAGTCCCCCTTCGGTCGCAGTTGCGGCATCGCGAAACCGCGACGGAACCTCACCCGGACGCAGCCACTGGCAGTGCGTGCTGTCGCAAAAGTCGAAAGTTCCATGGCGCCCGCGAAATCGTACCGCCCAGGTCCGCGCCGCCACCGCCATGGCCTTCAACGATTCGCCGGAACGCATGGTCGCCGCCTCTCCGGCCAGAACGGCAGCTACATAGTCCTCCAACGGCATCATCGCCGTTACCTGTAAACGGCCGTCTGACGCCCGAATGCTCAACAGGAAGTTGAGCTTCAAACTGGTCGTGTCCAATTGCAGTTCGTACGATCCGTCGATCTCGACGGTTGGGCTAAGGCGCTTTTGGATGGATACCGAACGGCCATCCGGCTGCAATTCAATCGCTAAGGTCAATTCTGCCCAAGCGCAGCCGGCGCATCTGCGAACGCGGGCGGGACCGTGCGGGCGGATAGTAATTTTTGTCGGCGGAGCCAGAGAAAACAGTCGTACGCGAACCGTCGCCTGGGAGGCATGGATAGCAGGGCAGCACAGTAATAACACGGTGACGATTAGGAAGCCCTTCACGTTCTGTTTTCTCTTTGAATCCGCGTTAAATCCGTCTGAATCCGTGTTAATCCGCTGTCATATGCTTGGACGCCTCGAACACTTCGCGCGCAGCAGCAGCAGCATCGCCGCCGCCATGCCCTCGTTCGAGAAACACCACCATTGCAATCCTGGGATGATCGACAGGCGCATATCCCGCGAACCAGGCATGCGTCCAATTCCCCTCGTCCGGCGAGGCCGACGAAGTGCCGGTCTTGCCCGCAATTCTCAGCCCCTCCGGTTGCGCCAGTCGCGCGGTTCCATAGTCCGCCGCAGCCTCCAGGCCGGCAAAGACGACGGATTCGTTTGCGTCAGCCTGTCCCCGACGCGCCGCCAGGCCGCGATATGCCGCCAGCAACTCGAGCGGCGTCACCTGAAGATTGGCCTCACCTAATGCTTGCAACTGCAACTGCTCTACGTTCTTGCTTAGCAGTACGCTTCCGACTGCTTCATTCGTCATCCATCCCGTACGCCTGGCAAATCCCGCATGGATCAGCGATTTTTGCAGCCCGGAATTCGTCATCCTCGACGCCACCTGGGCGAAAAATGAGTTGCACGAATACGCCAGTGCCGTTACCGAATCCAGCGGCTCGGCGGTCTGCTCGTGGGCACAATCAAGTTCCCGCCCGGCAAGACGCAGTTGGCGGTGGCACATCAGTGTGGTATTCGCTTGAATCGCTCCGGATTGGAGCGCTGCAAGCAGTACAAACGGCTTAACCGCCGAGCCCGGCAGCGCCAGGCGACGAGCGGCAACATCAAGGTTTCTTACCGCCAATAGCCGCCCGCTTCGAACGTCGACAACGACCAGCGTCCCCGGCCGCTTACCCATTGCATGCGCTGCTGCAGCCTGCAATTCGGACTCGAGGCGAGGAACTGCCTCGGAAGACGACTGAGCTCCACAGAGGAGGAGTACCAGTGCAATCACGCCAAGTCGTGGAAATAGCCGCACGCAGAGATTCTACTTTAGTCCCGCGCTCACACAATGGCGCGGAGGAATCCCGCCGGTTTACCTTACTTCTTCCAGAATCTCGAGCAAGTCGCGACGCGTGAGCACGGCGCTTCGGGACATGTGGATGATGATTTGCTCCAGAACACTGCGGGCCACCTCTGCCGAGGGCTTGAACTTGCGGAGCAAATCGATTTCTCCGAGCGCGGTGGAGGATTCCAGGTCCGAAATTGGCAAGGGCTGCGCAGGCAACGGGACACTCGCGAGGTTCGAGAGCATCCTTTCAAGAGTTTCGTTCGTCTGGGCGGAGCAAGAGAGAAACATGATGCCCATACCCACCATGGGATGCACCGCCGCCACGGTCCCCTTGACCTCGAGGGTCACATCCAAAATGGTCAGGGTCAAGATGATTCTGGAGCCGACCGGCAGAGGCGACGGCGATTCTATGTAACAGCCGCCATAGCTGAGATCGGTTACGATGCCCCACAGCACGCTCGGCAAACCCTCCCGGCGTACTTCGGCTTTGCCTTCGCAGGTGTAACGTGTATTGTCCCGCCGCTCGGCGTGAGTTGCCTTTGCCACGTAGTGAGCGAGTTCGTCCTGGTGCTGCTGCTCCATAAATACCCTCAGTCTAGACGAACCCCGACAAGATACATCGCATCAATTGGGCCGATCAGGTAACTTTGGTGCAGGATGACAATCCATGATGACGATCCTGCAAGACTGACCCTAAGCGAGGCTTCGCGCTTGCTGAGTCAACGCCGGCTGTCACCGGTCGAACTGGTGAACACGTGCCTGGAACGCATCCGGAACCTGAACCCCGTGCTGCATGCGTTTATAACGGTCTTGGATGAGAGTGCCCTTGATCAGGCCCGTAGCGCCGAGCGCGAGATTCAGCAGGGCCAGTGGCGAGGAGCGCTCCATGGCATACCTGTGGCACTAAAGGATCTGATTGACGTTGCCGGAGTTCCGACAACTGCTGCGAGCCGCGTTTTTCAGGATCGCACTCCCCACGAAGATGCCGAAGTCGTTCGCCGCCTTAAGGAGGCGGGGGCGGTCATAGTCGGAAAAACCAATTTGCACGAATTCGCCCTCGGCGGCAGTTCGGTCGTCAGCACCTATGGACCGGTGTGTAATCCGCTCGCGCCGGAGCGCATTGCGGGAGGCTCGTCAGGAGGATCGGCAGCCGCGGTCGCTGCTGGCATGTGCTTCGCCGCGCTTGGGACCGATACCGCCGGTTCCATCCGCCTGCCGGCATCGTTTTGCGGAATTGCCGGCCTTAAGCCTACTTACGGACTGGTTTCTACACGAGGCGTGGTGCCTCTTTCCTGGTTCCTGGATCATGTCGGTCCGATGGCGCGCACAGTCAGGGACTTGGGTTTGGTGCTAGCCACAATTGCGGGTCACGATGCTGGCGATATCCACGGCCGGGAACTCCATCGGGTAAATTGGTCTGCTGAAATCAACCAGGATGCTTCCCTGCTTCGCCTTGGAATACCACGGGCGTTCTTTTTCGACGACGTCGAACCAGATGTCAGCGATTGCGTGAACCATGCAATCTTGCGGCTGGAGAAAATGACCGCAAGCATGCGCGAAGTTTCAATTCCAGTCGATATGGATCGAACTGTATTCAATGCGGAGGTCTGGACCTACCATGAGGAGTTTGTTGCGAGGATGCCCGAGCTGTACCAACCCGAAACGCTTCGCCGCATCCAGCAATGTGCCGGCGTCACCGCCGCGGACTATATTCGCTCGCGCCGGCATTTGGAAGACCTGCGCCGCTCGGCAGGACGGATTTTTCGCGAGATCGACGTGGTGGTGACGCCCACCGTGCCGGTTCTACCACCAACCATTGCTGAGCTTCTCAGCCACCCCGATGCGCTACGTGAGAAGGAATTGAATATGCTGCGCAATACACTGCCATTTAATATCCTCGGCCTGCCTGCCATTACGGTGCCCTGCGGCACCAGCTCGTCGGGCATGTCAATCGGCATGCAGCTCGTGGCCGCACCGGGCGCAGAAGGAACCCTGCTGGCACTGGCGAACGCTTGGCAGAAAGAAGTCAAAACGACCTTGGCGTACGATGCAAGCATGCGGTGAAATATCTCGAGCGTTCATCTCTCGCCTTTCCAATCGGCGCTTATCCGCGTCAATCCGAGGCAAGAAAGCGTCGTCACCAGCTCTTACGGAAGCGTCCGTCAAAGCCGAACCCGCCGTTCTGGTCGCGTGTGGTGCTCAGCGCCCACCGCTTGGAGATGTCGTATTGCACCTGCACCGTCTGATTCTGAGTTGACGTCAGATCAGCAGTAAAAGTTACATACAGCTTACTGGTGATCCGTTGCTGCACGGAAATTGTAGGTCCGGCATTCTTACCTCCCGTGCTGCCGCCGATGTTGGGATTTACCGAGAGCGAAGAAATGCCGGCCAGCTTAGCTACACCGCTGGTGAGCTGGCTCGAAACCTGGCTGGCCACTACGCTCTCGGGCGACATCGAGGATTGGTTGGCAGCCGCGCTCGTGCTGGTACTGCCAAAGGCAATCAAGTGGATGATGTCGATCGGTGGGAGCGCAGGATTGGAGGTATAAGTTGCCTGCAGGCGGTCAGCAGGTCCGCGCAGAGACAGGTTGATGTCGTACTGCTGGATGCTGGTCGTAGCTTGCAGGCCTACAATCGGCTCCGTGCGCACTGGGTTCACGAACTCGACCGTGCCACCCTCCACCACATAGCGGTTCCCGAGAAAGATCACGTCGCCGCCGGTGAGGTTGGCGCGTCCCAGGATTACCGGATCGGAGGCGGTACCCGCCACCCGCAGGTCGGCGCTTCCCTGCACGCTCAGCGTTCGGCTTACCAGGTTCAAACTGGAGGTAGTTTGTATGGAAATGCTGAGGCGCACGTTGTTGGCGAAGCCTTCGGCCGCAGGCGGCGTTATGTCGCTATTGAACTGGTTCATGAACGTTGAAAGATCGAACTCGGGGGTGAAGTTCAAGGAATCAATGGTCACTCCGCCCCGCAACACAGCCGCACTGGGGTTGCCGCTCAATGCCAGCTTGCCGCTCAACTGGGAGCGTACACCCTGCAAAACGGATACACGCACGCCACTTGCGTCCATCGCCAGATCGAAGCGGAGCGAGGGGCGGAATATCATCGCGCCTGAAGCCTGCACTGGGCCGCCGCCCACCGTTCCTTCGAGCTTGACGATCTGAACGCGGTCATTGTTGAAACGGAGGACTCCGTTCGCATTCTGCAAGCCGGTGGGGGCGCCCTCCGTCCGCAAGTTCGCATTGACAATTTCCGCCTGGCCCTGCAGATTCGGGTTCGCAAAGGTGCCTTCGGTACGCACATCAAATCTCACCTGGCCGCTGCTTTGCAAGTCCGGTTGGAAGATCTTGAGCAACTGCAAATCCAAGGTGCCTTGAGCGTTGAGGGTGGCCGGCGCCGCGCTTCGAATCGGGAACAGGCCCTGCATTTTCAATTCCGTACCCGTGCCTCGGATTTCTGCAGGTTCTAATTTCACCACGCCGTCCGCATAATCGGCATGAATCGGCGTTACCGCGCTAATCTCGAGATTCTTATAGGTCACGGACAGGACCGGTAATTCAAGATGCAGGCTCAGCAAGTCCGGCTTCTTCAGCGGGCCTTTGAGAGTTGCATGGATCACGGTATTGCCGCGGAGATCGGCTGCCTGAGCCGGCATGTAGGCAACCAGCAGCGTCTGCAAGGGAACATCATCGGTGTCGAGCGTCGCCTCGGCCTGATAATCACCCGCCAGCTCAACCTTCCCGAGGCCATGCAGAGCCGCGCTCGCGATTTGCGAGTCCAGCGCCAAGGTAGCCACGTGATGCTGCAGATTACCGCTCAGCTTGAGCGCATCGATGGGGCGGTCCTGCACCTTCAGCTTGGTCAATTCGACGGAGATTTGCGCACCCGGATCATCGATGGTCCCGCTTCCGTTGGCATTGAGCCATAGCATGCCGGTGACGGGCAGGTTGCGTTGCTTCAGTGTCGCCAGTTTCTCCAGATTGACGTCATCCGCCTGCAGCGACGCCTCATATCGCTTCTGCTTGGGAAAATAGGTCAAGCTTCCCTCGGCGACTCCCGCCGGAAGACGCAGGTTGAGCGCGGCATGCACGGTGTCGCCGGTGCCCTCAAACTTGACATCAAGCGCCTGAATGGTTTCAGCCTGAACCTTGGCCTGCGACAGCTTGATTTCGCCCCCGCCGATGGGGTTGAGTTCTGAGCCGTGAAGGGAGAGGCTCGCCGACACCAGCCCTTCGACCGGATAGCTGGAATTAGCAGCCTTCAAAATCTCTGCCATCTGGAGTTTCGTCGCCGAAGCTGTGACGCTGATGGGGCTTTCCGGAAGAAATGACCAATTGTGCAATCCTACGCGAACGTCGAAGGCCATGCGCCCCTGATGCGCCGCATCGAGCTCTCCATGATGGAGCGCAGCTTCCGATGGGTTGAGGCTGATTTCCGTTCGCAATAGCTTCCACGAAGTGCCGCGGGCGGTGAGATTACTAGCGGTCAACTGACCGGTTAGCTGCGGATTGGCAGTGCCGCCGCGGACCACACCGTTAAAAGTCGCCTGGCCGGCGAGACCAAGCGGCTGCGGCGACTGCTGAAAGCCATCGGCTATCGCTTCCAGTTCGCGCAGGTCGTTCGCCTGCACGTGTACCTGCAAACTCGAGCCGGAGTTGCCCGTTGAGCTGCGCCCGCGCGCGCTCGCCCGGTTGCTGATGGTTCCGTCCAGCAGAATTTGCGTTTGCGGCATGTGAACAAAGCTCTGCGCCAGGGTGAGTTCCTCGCGAGCAGAGGAATAGCGCCCATGCACAGCTACATCCACTGGAACCGGCTGCGAGCCGGGCGCCGCTTTTGTCCCGCTAACCGTACCGTGCATCGCGACATCGGCGCGCGCCTGCAGGTCCTGCATGGATTGGCCCCAGGTTGCTTCCAGTTCAGCGGTGGATCTTCCGGTCACCTTCACCTCGCTAAACTTGTCGCCGAAAGCCCGCTCGACATCGTCCACCGAGACATCCCGCAACGCCGCCGTCAATCGAGACTCTGTCTTTCCCGTCAGATTGCGCATGGTGAGGCCGGCCCTGAGCTCTCCTCCCAGAAGTTGCGCGCGCAAATCGCGCACCTCGGCATTGCCGTTCGCAAGCTGATATTGAGCGCTAACATTTCGAACCGCGGTGCGCAAAGACGGTGTGCGGACCTCGAGCTGCTTGCTCGTAGCCTCTCCGGAGGCTGTTACGGTTTCA
>JBEKOS010000003.1:0-40129 GCA_049521535.1 Terriglobales bacterium
CAAGCGGCAGCTATTCTGGGTGGCTAAACCGCCGCAAATTCCTTGCTGCGACCGTTCCCTATGGTGCGATCCTGGCGGTTTTCTGGCTGGCGGCGCAATTCACCGGTGTGGTGCCCAGAGGCAACATCGAACCCTCGACTAGGCTCTAAAGGGTGCGTGAGATCCCGAATACTTATGCAGCTCCCAACGCTTGTCATTCTGAAGCCCGCCAAACTCGCGCGAGTGTTTCTTCCGCGCGACAATTTGGCGTGGCTGAAGAATCTCCGTATTTACCGGGAGTTGCATAGATGCCGGCCTTAAACAACAGCACCGCGTACGCCCGAACTACTCAGCCAGCCAGGTCACGGTGAAACCCGATCCGTCCGACGCCAGCACCGAAGGAACCGAGGTCTCCGTGCTGCTGCTGCTGCCGGTCTTGGTCGTAATCGACTCCTGCACGGTGCTTCCGAAACCGCTGATCACACCTGAGAACGAAGAATCGGTCGCCGTATTGTTGCCATCGGCCACGCCGGTGTAGTACTGGCCGAACGGGTCGGTGCCGAAATCGGCGAGTTTTTTCCCGTCCATCTCCATGATCCACTCGGCGGAATTCCATTCCGGTTTCGCTTTCGCGGTCCCGGTGAACTCCACCTTCTTGCTGAAGGATTGGTTGGTGGTGGTGTTGGTTATAGTGACCGTGTATTCGTTGCTGCCGTCGTAAACAACCGACGCCAGGAAATTATCGCCCGGCGCGATCGAGACGCTGCTGATGACCACGGTGTTCTTGGGGTAGAACTCGTACCAGACGTAGTACGACGGGGTCTTTCCGGAACAATCGGCATCCGTTCCAACCTGCTCCACGGTGTCGGAGGTCCATCCATCAATGCCCACCCATTCCGAGGAGTAGGTCGTCGGGGTCACGCTGCAATCGACGGCAGTCACCGTCCACGACCCCGATACGTGCGTGAAACTCGAACCGGTTACAGCATAGCCGGCCCAGGCTTCGTTATAGGAAACCGTGACGTGGTTCACCGCGTCGTACCATGGGGCAGGCGTTCCCGGCAGGACCTTTCTCGGCGGGTGCTGGCGCGGGATTCTTCCGTCCGGCGTCAGAGACGAAGTTGTGTTGGACGTCTGCGCTAGTGCCGGCAAGGTGGCGAGCACTAACAACATTCCTAACCATTTAGATGCCATGTGTCCTCCGTGTTCTAGCGGCGTTTTCGAGTGGCCTGTTCTAGCGGCGCTTTCGCCGGCGCCATGGGCCGGGATTTTCAGCTTGCAAGTCACAGTCGTCACTTTCACCAGGAGTTACGCTTTGGCAAGCTGAATTCAGGAGTATACAGCCAAACCGCCCGTTCTCAATCACAATTTTGCGCGAGCACCGCATCCGCGTGATGTTGCGGTACCTTTGGTCGAAACGAGCTTTGCGCGAGAACTCCTACAAAAGATGGAAATCTGTAACGCCTGCCGGACCTGTGACATTCTGAATTTGGCACTAAACCGCATTCCTCACCAATTCCGGGGATTTCGTTGGAAGCCGGGTCGGGTGGAAGCAACGGCCATCGCGTGAATTCGGGCCCTGGTGGAAGCGCCGGGCTTTAGAGCGTGCGGGAGAGTTCGATTCGTTCCCATCCCGTTGTCATAGCTCGCCAACGCCAGCGGCGCTCTTTAAGCGATCTAAGAAACTCTTGACATAATACGGCAAACTGCCGTACAGTATTAGATATTAAAAAGGAACGAGGGTACGTTTATGGCATCTCCACAATACGCGAGAATTGAGGCGCGGGTTAGCCCCAAACAGAAGGAACTATTTGAGCGGGCTGCCGCAATCGAAGGTGTCACACTGACGGATTTTGCAATCTCAACTATGCATCGAGCCGCTACCGCTGTTGTTCAGGAGCACACAGTGATTGAGCTCAGCATGCGCAATCAGCGTGCGTTTGTGGAAGCCTTGATGAATCCACCGGAGCCTAATGAAGCTCTGCGTGAGGCTGCAAAAGTATATATGGGAATAAAGTAAGGAGTGTTCGCCGACAAGAGTAACTACAAAATTGAGCCGCTTGGTGACCACGACCGAGCGGCTTTTTCTTGCGGGAATGATTCCCTCGACCGGTACATTCGAGAGCAGGCATCACAGGATGTCAAACGAGGTCTCGCCAGTGTTTTTGTCATCACAGCCAATGACGACCTCAAGCAGGTTCTGGCGTACTACACGCTATCCAGCAGAGAGCTAAGACTCGAACAGCTTCCCGAAGGGATTGCGAAGAAGGCGGGCAAGTATGGGCATGTGGGTGTGACTCTTCTTGGAAGGATGGCGGTCGCTATAAAATGCAAGGGAATGGGCCTTGGCGCACTGACCCTGATGAACGCCCTTCATAAAAGTCTGCTGGCAGCGGCAGACGTCGCCTCGTTGGCGGTGTTTGTAGAAGCAATTGACAGCGGTGCCGCGAGTTTCTATCGAAAGTACGGCTTTATCGAATTACCCGAAGACAAGCTCAAGCTCTTGCTTGCAATGAAGACAATTGCAAAATCGTTTTCGGTCTGAGCTTCCCGCCACTTTTTGTCCTGCTAGCGCAACCTAAAGCCGCAAGATGATTCAGGAAGCACTCACAATTGCCGAACGGACTTGGATCCAAGACTCCAATCGACCTGGGGGACCACCCGGCGAAGCGTTACATCATAACTCCAGACGTCCCTCGTGTCCGCTTGTTGTCCGCCCTTGACCCCAATTTTGGCCTATCTTGGCGTATTCAGGCCGAGTGAACACGAAGCGGCAAACTCCGCCCAAATTTGGCGAATCCAACTATCTGCCGGAAGGTGTTGGAGGCGCGGGGCGGAATCGAACCGCCGAATAAAGGTTTTGCAGACCTCTGCCTTACCACTTGGCTACCGCGCCCGGAGGGAAGCTTTTGCCGTATCCCTAGGTATGCGAAGGATAAAAGAATCATGGAGCGGGAGACGGGATTTGAACCCGCGACTTCGACCTTGGCAAGGTCGCACTCTACCACTGAGTTACTCCCGCTCAGCCTATAAATTATAACTCACTCACGGCCATTTTAAGTCCCTTCCCGCTCTCGATTCATGCGGATAGCCGCGGATTTAGACTGTTACCAGCCAAGTGGATTTCCCAGTTTCGACGCATAAGGAGATGTCAAATGAAAAGATTCATCGTACGATTCCTGGCAATTCTCGGACTCATCGTCGCGTTGGCGCTGGTGATTGTCGTCGCGGTGGCAATACGAAGCAAGACCCATGTGCCGGCACGCGCGGTTTTGGAACTCAATCTCGAAACCGGGTTGCTCGAAGACGTCCCCGAGAATTCTGTTGCCAAGACTTTGAACGCCGACACACCCATCGTGCTCGACGTGGTTGCGGCGCTGGAACGTGCCGAAAACGACGATCGCGTTCAGGGCTTGGTGGCACACTTTGGCGCAAATCGAATCGGGATGGCACAGGCGCAGGAAATTCGCGACGCGGTCTTGAGTTTCCGGTCGAAACACAAATTCGCTTACGCCTGGGCGGAAAGCTACGGTGGCGACTGGGGCCCTGGAACGGGATCCTATTATCTGGCCTCAGCATTCGAACAGGTCTTTTTGCAGCCCTCGGGTGATGTGCAACTAACCGGCATTTTGTTCGAGAGTCCCTTCATCAAAGGCACTCTCGGCAAGCTGGGCATGCAGTTCCACGGCGACCATCGCTACGAGTACAAGACAGCGCTGAATATGTACACGGAATCCAGATTCACGCCGGCGCACAAGGAAGAGGATGAGAAGGTGATGAACTCGTGGTACGGGCAGATCGTCCAAGGCATCGCCAAGGCGCGTTCTCTTTCCGAGGTGCAGGTGCGAGCCTTGGTTGATCGCGCGCCGCTTGCTGCCAGTGAAGCGCTCGACGCGAAGCTGGTGGATGGCCTCAAGTACCATGATGAAGTCTACGACATGGCAAAAAAGAGGGCGGGAGACGGGGCTGAAATGATCTTTGCCGACCGCTACCTGGAGCGCGCCGGTTCTCCCCACAATCACGGCAAAACCATAGCCCTGGTGTATGGCGTTGGCGCGGTGACGCGCGGCAAGAGCGGATACGATCCGGTTTTTGGCGGGGTAAGCATGGGTTCAGATACAGTCGCCGGTGCGTTGCGGGCCGCTTCCGACGACAAGAACGTCAAAGCCATTCTGTTCCGCGTGGACAGCCCGGGAGGCTCTTACATTGCTTCCGATGCCATCTGGCGCGAAGTGGTGCGCGCAAGACAGAAAGGCAAGCCGGTAGTGGTATCCATGGGAGATCTGGCCGGCTCCGGTGGCTATTTTGTCGCCATGGCTGCCGACAAAATTGTGGCGCAGCCCGGGACTATCACGGCGTCCATCGGCGTGCTTAGCGGCAAAATCCTGACTTCGGGATTTTGGGACAAGCTTGGGCTCACCTGGGACGAAGTGCACGCCGGCAATAACGCCACTCTGTACTCCGGGACCGAGGACTTCACACCTGCCGAGTGGCAGAAATTCGAGGCTTGGCTCGACCGCGTTTACGAGGACTTTACCAACAAAGTAGCGGATGGCCGCAAGCTGCCTAAGGAAAAGGTCCTTCAGATTGCAAAAGGCCGCATCTGGACCGGCGAAGATGCCAAAGGCTTAGGGTTGGTCGATGAACTGGGAGGCTTCCCGGAGGCACTGAAATTGACGAAGCAGGCCGTGGGCATTCCGGAGTCGGACGAGGTCAATCTGAAGGTCTTCCCGCCAAAAAAGACGGCGCTGCAAACGTTGCTTGCAACCGAGCCGGATAGCAGTGAAAAAGAAGCCGAAGCCGGGGTCCTGTTGCGCACGCTGCAGGTGATCCAACCCCTCGCGCGCCGCCTGAGCATGCTGGGCGGCGCCAATGACGGCGTCCTGACGATGCAGAGATTTGGTGGCGAACGGTAAGAACGAACGGGAGTGAATTCCAACCTTTGCTCCCGTCTGAAAATCAGCGGGGCAGGCGCTTTTTATACGGTGCCGGACTTTTTCGCCGCTGTTTCTCGCTGCTACAATTCCGACCATGCCGAAGGCCAATGCCGCCGCCCGGATGGAGAAGCTTCGCGACGAGATACGCCACCACGAGTATCTCTATTACGTACTTGACCAGCCAGCCATCAGCGATGCCCAATTCGACCTTTTGGTAAACGACCTGAAGGCTCTCGAAAAAGACCACCCTGAGCTGATTACGCCGGATTCGCCGACGCAACGAGTGGGTGGCAAGCCTAGGGAGGGATTCGTCAAGGTCCCCCATTCCACTCCCATGCTCTCTCTCGACAACGCTTACACGGAGCAGGAGCTGCGCGATTGGGACAGGCGGGTACACGAACTCGCTGGTACGGACAAAATCGAATATGTATGCGAATTGAAGATGGATGGGTTGTCGATGGCGGTGCGATATGCTGCGAATGCCGCTCTTGCCGCTGGCGACGCGCCGAAGCCCGGGGCAGCCGCCTCACGGCTGGCAGTGGCGATTACTCGCGGCGATGGCAGTATTGGGGAAGAGGTCACCGCCAATGTCCGCACTATCCGCTCGGTACCGCTTTCTCTCCCGCAAAAAACATTAGCGAAGCACGGCTTGCCACCCGCCTTCGAAGTGCGCGGCGAAGTGGTTATGCCGCTGGCGGCCTTTCAGCGAATGAACGAGGAACGGGAGAGCCAGGGAATGGCACGGTTTGCAAATCCGCGCAACGCCGGGGCCGGAGCTGTCCGGGTGCTCGATCCCCAGATTACTGCGCTGCGCCGGCTCGATTTCTATGCTTACTTCCTCCTGGTGGACGGGCGCATGTTTGGCGAGCACCAGTGGGACGACCTGGACGCTCTGGCTGCCGCCGGTTTCAAGGTAAACCCACATCGCAAGTTAGCCCGAAACATGGACGAGATATGGAAGTACATAGCTCACTGGGAAGACAAGCGGGAGTCGCTTCCCTATGAAATCGACGGAATTGTGATCAAAGTAAACCGCGTGGCTCTTTGGGACGAACTGGGTTTTACCGGAAGGGCGCCACGCTGGGCCATCGCTTATAAATACGCGGCCCGCGCCGGTATCACCAAAATTGAAGACATCCATGTGCAGGTAGGGCGCACGGGAAAGCTGACGCCGGTAGCGTTGCTCGAACCGGTATTGATCGGCGGTACCACGGTCAGCCGGGCAACGCTACACAATATGGATGAGATTGAACGGCTCGGAGTGAAAATCGGCGATTGGGTGCAGGTCGAACGCGGCGGCGATGTGATACCCAAGGTGGTCAAGGTAATCGAAGACAAGGAGCATCCCCGCGGGCACCAATCCTTCCATATGCCGGAGCGGTGCCCCGTTTGCGGAGGGCACATTGTCCGCGCCGAGGGCGAGGTCGACTATCGCTGCGTCAACGCAAATTGCCCGGCAAAGCTGCGCGAGACCATTCTGCATTTTGCCGCACGTTCGGTGATGAACATCGAGGGCATGGGCGATGCCCTGGTGGGCCAATTGGTAGACCGGGGCATAGTGAAGAATACCGCCGATATCTATCGCCTTACCAAAGACCAATTGCTGCAACTTGAGCGCATGGGCGAGAAATCGGCACAAAACATCCTGGACGAAATCGAAGCCTCGAAGAAACTGCCGTTGGAGCGGGTAATCTTTGCCCTCGGCATTCGCTTTGTAGGCGAGCGCACGGCAGAATTCCTCGCCCAGCACTTTGGCTCACTCGATGCGCTCATCGAGGCGGCTACTTTACCGGGGACCGCCGAGAGCCTGGCCCGCTTGCAGGAAGTGGAAGAAGTGGGGCCGCGAATTGCCCAAAGCATCCGTGAGTTTCTTGAGGAGCCGAAAAATCGGCAGCTTATCGAAGACCTGCGCGAAGCCGGATTGACCTTTAAGGGAAAGAGGAAGGTGCGGGGGACGCAGCTTGCCGGCAAGACCTTCGTGTTGACCGGCACGCTGGCAAATCGCACCCGTGAAGCCGCCAGGAAGATAATCGAGGATGCGGGCGGCAAGGTCGCCGGCTCGGTCAGCAAGAAGACTGACTTCGTGGTCGCCGGCGCCGATCCCGGTTCCAAAGTCGACAAGGCGCACGCACTAGGGGTGCCGGTAATCGATGAAACGCAAATGGAAAAACTGCTGCTGGGCTAAAGACCGTGTGTGCGAACTTCAATTTCAACCCAACGGCCGAACACACGCGGTAGAAACCCGTCATCCACCTGCTTGTTTTAGTGCGAATTCAGCGGGGTTTAGCCGAGTCCCTCCCATGCGCTGCGTAAGCGTTCCCAGGTTCGCTCCAAAGCTTCCGGTAGGACGCGGGTTTCCGCGACGACAGTCATAAAATTCGAATCGGCCAGCCAGCGCGGCAGCACGTGCATGTGCAGGTGTCCAGCCACGCCCGCACCGGCGGCTTTTCCAATGTTCATGCCCAGGTTGATTCCGTCAGGCTTGTATACCTGGCGTAAGACGCTTTCCATCCTTTGCGCCAGCATGATCATTTCAGAAGCCGCATCCGCGTGCAGCTTCTGGAGCTCATCCGTATGCTCATAGGGCACGACCATCACGTGGCCGGAAGTATAGGGAAAAATATTCAGCAGGATGTAGCAATATTGACCACGATGAACTATGAATCTTTCCTTGTCAGAAACCTTTTCTTGCTCGCAAAAGACGCATCCGCTCGAGACATCAGCGGTACTGACGTAGGCGAAGCGCCACGGCGTCCAAAGGTAATCCATGCAAGGCAGCGTAGCACAACCATCCAATCATCCGTCGGGAATCAGCACTCAACAAACGCGGCCCTGGAAAATTCACGCCTCGTCGGTCTGGCAGACGTGACGAAAGCTCAAGACCGAGGATTGCTCAATTACCCCTCAAAAGCGATGTTGCGGGCTGATGAATTGTGATTTCACGCATTGACACTGTTGCGCAGTGGTTGCTATAGTCGTGGAGTCTTGGAAGGGTTTCGCCCCGCGATCATCCGACCGCTGGAAAGTTGCCGGGTTTCATTCAAGCCGGGCAATTCATTCAATCCTGCTCCGTGGGATTGAAACGAAAACTCCACAGTCCGCGTTGCCCGAACTGTTTGCCGGGTCAAGCGGGCACTATACGAAACGCGGTACCCACTGCGCCGGTCATACATAGCGAAGTGGGATAGACACAATGCTTTTGTCCGACGTTAACGCCAACTCCGCAGCCGACGAAAATCCCTCCAACACGCAGGATTCCGGCACTGCTGTAGCTCCGGCGCCAACCCCGGCTGGTAACGAGCCCGCTTCCATAGAACCGCAGACCGCAATTGCAGGCATGAACCTCGAACCCTCTGATTCCGATCCACAAATCTTCAACCAAGGTGCTTTTACGTCAACTACTCAACTTGCTCCCGAACCCACATTAGAATCGCCTACCACCAGCCACCTCGCTCAACCGGACGGACTGTCGGACCACGACGGACATCCAGGAATTGACGGCTCCGTGACTGAGGCCTCACACGCAGAACAACACGAAGAAAAAACCGACGCGATAGACTTCGCCACTGCGTTAGAGGCCTATTCCACGCCGGAACCGGAGATCGCACCCGGAGAAGACCGCGTGATCCGCGGCACAGTGCTGAAGCTGACCCCTACGCACGCCGTGGTGGACATCGGGCAGAAATCGGAAGGCATGGTGCCCATCGCGGAGGTCACCGGCCTCGACGGACAGATCACAGTCCAGCCCGGCGAACCGATTGACGTCATTGCCGAAAAGGGCCAAAATGTCGAAGGCTACCCGCTGCTCAGCCATCTCAAGGCGCAGCGCCTTCGGGCCTGGGACGAAATCGATCACGCCTATAACGAGAAGAAGCCCATCCAGGCCATCCCGGTGGAACGCATCAAGGGCGGCCTTACCGTGGACATCATGGGCGCCCGCGCCTTCATGCCTGGCTCCCAGGTCGACCTGCGCCCCGTCCGCAACCTGGACGCGCTCAAAGGGCAGCCCATCCTCGTTCGCATCATCAAGCTCAACAAGAAGCGCGGCAATATCGTCGTTTCCCGCAAGCAACTTCTGGAAGAGGAAGTCACCGAGAAACGCAGCCACACCCTTGAGCACCTCAGCGAAGGCGCCATTCTCACGGGAGTGATCAAGAACCTCACCGAGTACGGCGCCTTCGTCGATCTCGGCGGCATCGACGGTCTGCTGCACATCACCGATATGAGCTGGGGACGCCTCACGCATCCCCGTGACCTGGTGCAGGTCGGCGATCATATCCAGGTCAAGGTCCTCAAGTTCGACAAGGAAAAGCAGCGCGTTTCCCTCGGATTCAAACAACTTACTCCCGACCCCTGGCTGGACGCCTCCGAACGCTATCCGGTGGGCGCTCACGTCAAAGGCCGCGTCATCAGCGTCACCGATTACGGCGCCTTCATCGAACTTGAACAAGGCATTGAGGGCCTGGTCCACGTCAGCGAAATGACCTGGTCCAAACGCATGAAGCATCCCTCCAAGATTGTCGCGGTAGGGAATCAGGTCGAAGCGGTTGTGCTCAATGTGAATCCCCAGGAACGCCGCATCTCGCTCGGCCTCAAGCAACTGGAATCCAATCCTTGGGAAACTCTGCACGAAAAGTATCCGGTCGGCGCCGTGGTAGAGGGACGCGTTCGCAATCTCACCGAGTTTGGCGCATTCATTGAGATTGAAGATGGAATCGATGGGCTGGTCCACGTCAGCAATTTGAGCTGGACCAAGCGCGTGAAGCACCCGTCGGAGGTGTTAAAGAAGGGCGACCGAGTCAGGGCGCAGGTGCTGGCCATCGAGCCCGATAATCGCCGGCTTTCGCTCGGCGTCAAGCAGCTCGAGCCCGATGCGTGGGAGACCTTCCTGAATCATCACCGCGTCGGCGATGTCGTGCGCGGCAAAGTGTTAAGAACCGCCAGTTTTGGGGCTTTTGTGGAGATCGCCGACGGCATTGAAGGACTCTGCCACAATTCCGAGGCAACCAACGATCCCAGCCCGACCTTCAAGCTGGATCCAGGCCAGGAATTCGACTTCAAGATTATCAAGATGAATCCGGCGGAGAAGAAAATCGGCCTGTCAATTCGCGCCGCCGGAGACGAAGCCAGCCGCCATGAAGTGGAAACCTATAAGCATGCCAGCGACGGTTCCAGTGCTACTCTGGGCGAATTGATGTCCTGGAAGCGCGACCGGTAGGAGTAGAGAAGTATCCAGTTGTCAGTACTCGGTACTCAGTTAGTTCCAGCGCCCATTTCAACTGAGTCCTTCATGTTGAGTGCTTCCCGCCAAGTCATCGGTACTATGTAAGACCCGGCGGTCCGTGTGTTTCAACTGGGTACTGAGTACTAGGAACTGAGTACTTCATTCATCGACCCCGAGCGGAATCCTTCTACGTCAATCGTTACGTAGGCAAACCCCAGGTCCTTGAACACGCGTAAGAACTCCGCCATCATCGTCGGGGTGACTGCGCGTTCCATTTCTTCACGCGCAATCTCCAAGCGAACAATTGGCCCGTGGTGCCGGACCCGGAATTGCCGAAATCCCAATGCGCGCAGAACATCCTCACCCCGTTCGATCTGGAGCAAAACCTCTGTGGTTACCGGGCGCCCATACTCGATGCGCGAAGCGAGACATGCCGAAGCCGGTTTGTCCCAAAGGCGCAGACCGGCGCCGCGGGCCAACTCCCGTATCTCCTGTTTGGTAAGCCCGGCATCAACCAGCGGCGCGGCCACCCGGTGTTGTGCCGCGGCGGCCTGTCCGGGACGGTAGTCGCTGCGGTCATCCGCGTTCACGCCATAGGCAATACGATCGAATCCCCGCTCCTGGCGGAAGGCCTCCATCACGGTGAACAATTCGTCCTTGCAAAAAAAGCAGCGCGAGGCGTCATTGCGACTGTATTCCGGCCGTTGCAGCTCGCTGGTAGCAATCACCTCAATCGGAATGGATTGTTCACGCGCGAATGCGAGCGCATCAGCAAGCTGGGTGCGCGCCAGCGACGGCGAATCGGCGATCGTCGCCAGCATATTTTTGCCGAGAGTCTGGTAGGCCACCCACGCCAGGTAGCCCGAGTCGACGCCGCCGGAATAAGCGACGAGCAATCGACCCAGCGATCGCAGGTTCTGTTCCATGGCCGATTGCTTGGCAGCTAAGTCCATGGTTCAAGGATAACGGATGCACCCTCGCCTTCGTGCGAGGCTGCAAATGCACGTCAGTTTCAAGAATCAGCCGCAAATCTTTGAGATCTTTGTGATTTAGTGCGGGAAAGGTGCGGAACCCTGTTCAAATCTCCATAGGCCGAACAATGCTTTCGCCAGTCATAATAAACGGCCGCCCCCGAACAACACAATTCTGCCGCATCTTCCGTTATAAAATGAGGCAAAGTTGCATCGCTGGAGGTTTATGCGTCGTTGTTCGTACCTGCTACGGCGAGTGCTGACCGTAATTACCTTAATTGGCACGCTTGGCGTGAGTGGACTCGGGCAAGACTGCGCTGTTAGCGCTATCCTTCGTGCTGTCGACAAACGCTCGCATCCGGTTGTAGACATCAGCGCCGCTGATCTCAAAGCAGCGATTAACGGCAACCCAGCAACTATCCAGTCGCTCTCTCCAGGGGGCATGCCACAGGTAATTCTGATGCTTGATGCCAGCAGTAGCATGAAGGACACTTGGAGTCAAACCATCGCTGCGGCGAGGCAATTGGTGGCGAGTACCGGTCAAGACATTGATACCGTTGTATTCGCAGCAACAATTCTGGATAGCGCGGTTGGCCGCCCCAAGAGCGAAAAGTTGCTGGATCGGTTGTCGACCCAGCCCCCTACGGAGCGTGGAACAGCCCTTTACGACGCGCTAATTACAGTGGCAAGCCGATTGAAGACCCGCAACACTGCCATTGTCGTAATTAGCGATGGCGGGGATAATGCCAGCAGGTATTCGTCCGATGCGACGGTTTCGCTGTTCTTGAATTCTTCGTGGCCACCCGTGTTCGGATTAATCCTCGATTATTACCAAGCGGAGAAACGCCGGGGCTATTTCAAGAAAATCCCCGCCGCCACAGGCGGGCTCCTCGTGTATCCGTCGTCTCCATCCGAGGTTCCAGGGGGAATGGAAGCATTAGCGGCCACCATATCCAGCCCATTTATTCTGTCCTTACAACCCTCTCAACCGATCTCTAAAGTATCCAAGCTAAAGTTGCAGTTTATTGGATCAGAGGGCAAACCTCGCAAAAATATTGAGCTCCTTCACGCTTCCGAGGTTGCAGGTTGCGACATCGCTCCTAGCACACCTGCAAAGCAGCAGTGAACATTCGATCCCTGAGACGATGGTCGCCCCGCGCTCAACTTCGGTTATCGCCATCTCACCAACAGTCCCGGCAGCCCATCTCGCCACGCACTAGAAAGCAGAAGAGTTCTAAGTTCATCTGCTAGTCCCGATCTAAACTCGCAGCTAAGCCCGCATCCTAGCGACTGGCCGCTGTTCAATACAACCTCTCGTTCTTACGCAAATCACCGAAGGTCCCGATATTGGATAGCGAAAGAGTGAACCGGTATTCGTTCTCGGTACGAATGGTACCGAGCGCAAAGCGGCGATACTCCACGGTCATGCCGCAGCAATCCCAGTTGTAGGTGGCTTCCGTGAGGACGTACTGCAGATAGTCCTGAACGGAATCGAAGCCCACGATCGCGGAGGCGGTGAGCCCCAGCTTGTTTACATGGCCATACGTTCCCTGCAGGCGGAACTGGTTGAACTTCTCGGCCACGGGCTCCGTCGGGGCGGTTTCACTCACTCCCGCGGAAGGCGGCACCAGGAGCACGGCGTCGCCGCCGCCAAATACATAATTGTCATTGATGCGGTAATTCAGGGAAACATAGCTGGAATTGATGTGGTCGGCCACCGGATCGTAGTCGAGCTGCCAGTCGCCGTCCACCTTGGGCAGGCGCACGCGCAGCCGTGAAATCACGGGAGACCAGTTGCGGGGTTGCGTCAGGAAAGCCAGGCCGGTGAGCTGAACCGTGCTCTCCAGCACATTGAGTTCGCCGCTCTGCAGGGCGCCGCCAAACTTCGGATCGAAGAAATACTTCTCGGCAACTTCCCAACTTACGATTTCACGCGCTTCGCATCCCGGAGGGGTTTCCTGTCTTTCCTGCGCCGCCGGCGCAGTTGCGACCAGGCTGGCCGCGATTTGGCCCTGGTTTGGCGGCTGTCCTGGCAGAGCGGCAGGGACTGGCGGCTGGGGTTGCGCCGCCTCGGTTTGCTTCTCTGGCGACCGGACATTGGATACCGCCGGCTGTTTTGGGAGGCATTTTCCGGTTACCGGCTTCGCATAGAGCCGTTGCGTTACCCCCACGGTGGCTTCACTGGTATCGTTCAGGATGTCGACTTCGTCGAAACGCGGAATGCTCGAGAAATTGGCCACCCCGGTCACGTTCCGGTACGTAATATCCGATTCAATGGCGTGTTTCAACTTCCGCCCAAAGACTGGCCGGTCGAAGACGCGGGATAACGCGGGGGGCATCAGTTCCACTTCACTATCGAGAGCGTGCCGGTTGATCGGGTTGGTGATGCTCGCTTCGTCGGTTGGGCGATTGATACTGTCCGTGTAATATGTGTCGCGCAAAGTCACTTCCGGCCGTAAGGTCCATCCCCGCCAGAACACGGGCAGTGAAAGGTCGGGCGCCACGTCGAACCGGCCGGCACTCGCCTTCGTGATGGCTACGTAAGGGGCTGCGCCTAATTGCGTGGGTGTGCTGCGGTACAGCGAACTGGCGGAAGCGTCGAAACCCCAGTACACGGGCAGGTTCAAAAGGGGCCGGTCGACGCCCGACGCCTGAAACGTGGGGGCGTGCGAGATGGCGACGACATCGTCGGGTATGGTGTTCTGGAAATCCTGATAGCGGGCCACCATGGCGTTCAGTGAATAACCGTTCGGATCGTCGGTCAGGAACGCCGTGGAACGCGTCTCGGTGCTTACGCCCGCGGTATAGGGAGGCGCAAAAACGGCGCGAAACAAAAATGAACTCAGGTAATCCAGCGATCCCACGGCGCGAACATTTTGAAAAAGGCGCGTCTCCCCCGTTGCTGTTATTTCCTGGCCGCCCTCAGCGCCATTAGGAGGTGTGATCGGGATAGAAACTCCTCCCGGACCACCCGTAAAGATCTGGGTGCCCAGCCCGCGATCATAAACACTGAAATAGGAGGCATTGAGATAGGAAGTATCGTTGAAGATTCCATGAAACGTAGTGCGTTGCAGGCCGCCTCTTTTGGAGAGATACTCCGCTCCTACCAGCGCGTCCATGCTGCGGTTAATGGCCCAGAAAAACCCGTCGCCTAATATGATTCCCTTGGTGTTTGAGTCCCCCACAAAAGGCATAAGAAACCCGCTCTTGCGATCGCGTTCCACGGGCTGATCAAAGTAGGGCGAATATAACAACGGCATGTGCCACAGCCAAAAGACCCCATTACGGATTTTCGCGTCATCGCCGGGGATAACGGTAATAACCTGGCCTTGAAACAGCCATTTCGGCTTGGGCAGCGAACAGGAGGTCACCCAGCCGTGGTTGACAATGATCTTGTCTGGTCCGACTTTATCGATCACCTCGCCCTGGAAGGAAAACGGGATTGACGAGGTCAGGAGAATAGTTGCGCCCTTTGCTTTCCATCCGGTGGTCCCTGAAGCATCCCAGAAGCGGCCATTTTCGGTATCCAGGTTGTAAGTGAAGTGGCTGCCGGTCATGTGCAGGTCATACGGCCCTCCGACCAGCGAAGCGTGCCCGCGTCCTTTCGCTTCCGCCGTTTCATCGTTGTATGTGATTTCATCCGCCTTGAGTACGTAGGTGCGAAAATCAACTTCCGCATCTCCCCTCAGGCTGTACAGGTTGCCGTGCTTTTCCTGGTGCAGCCCGTACAGCGTGACCGAGTCGCCCTGGCGATGCGAGGAGTTGCTCTTCTTCACGGGCGTTGTGGCGTGGGCGGCAGGCGCTTGATTCCCTGTGGGCGCGGGAACAGGGTTCTGGACTTGAGCGTGTAGCTTGATAGTCAACAGGAATGAAGCAAGAAGCAAGTGACACAGAATCGCAATCGTGTTATGGATTGACCTGCGGGATATCATCGCCTCTGCTTTCAGTTCAAGTCTGCAGTTCTGTCGTTAGCCGGCACTTCGGGGTCAGCTCACTGCAAACTTGGAACTGACATTTGTGCACTGAGGGCAAGTTAGCACGCTGGCTGTAACGCAAACAACCCGCGAAGCGTTGACACCAGAACACACTCCGGCTTTGGCCGGCGCCGCTGATCCGGCAGAGTCTTACTAGTAACCCGGAAGCCGAGTATTTGTTGCTGGCTTCGAAGCGTAAAATCTAACTTTCTCATGAGCCATGATTCCCAATCCGCGCGCAAAGACGAGCTTTCCCATGATGCGGCGCACACGCTTCCCCTGCTGGCAAGCGGCGACGATGTGAGGACCGGGGGTTCAAACCGGCTAGATGATCTTTGGCGGCAGGAGGTGGTAAACCGGGTCGCCGGTTTCCGCAACCGCAGGTCAAAAAAGATTTTATCAGGCCAATTTTCCATGCGGCTCAATTTTGAAGCGCCGCCGGTAATTCCCTACGAACCAAAATTGCCGATTGCGGAGAATGGAGTGGAGGCGAGTGCCGCCGACGCCCTCCCCCCAACGACGCAATTGCCGGACCAAGGCTCGCAGGCCCCCCCGGCAGAGTCGATCGACATGCCACGGACCGCTGCGAGCGTCGAGGCGCCCGCGGATCATGCCAGGATACTTCAATTTCCGCGTTCGCAATTCTTCGACGCGCAACCCGGCTTTTTCGATTGGGAGTCATCCAGTGCGCGGCACGAACTAGCGGAACCGATGTTTCACAAGCCGCGTATCATCGACGTACCCGAAACCGTTGCCGTAGCTCCGCCGGCGCTTGCCGATATTGCGCTGCCTGCGAACCGGGAAGAGGAAGATGAGCCTGCCCCCTCCGATTTTGACCTGCCGCCCCAGGCGGCGCCTTTATCGCGTCGCCTCGCCGCGGCATTGATTGATGCGCTGCTGATATCGCTCGCCACGATTGGATTCCTGGTCTTCGTCACCCACGGCCGGCCGTTCATGGCTACGACGTTCCCAATTGCGATTTCCAAATCGTGGCTTGCTGTCGCTTTATGCGCGCCTCTCCTGTTTTGGACGGCTTATCATTACCTCTTCTTGGTCCATGGCGCTGTGACTCCGGGCATGGCCATGACTCGCCTGAGAATCAGCACGTTTGATGGCAAACCAGTGCGGCGGGCGGCGCGCAGGTGGCGCGCGCTATTGATGGTGCTTTCCTGCGTTTCGCTGGGCCTGGGCTTCTTCTGGGCGCTCTTCGATCAGGATGTTTTGTGCTGGCACGACCGCATGACCCGCACCTGCATTACCACAATCCCCAGGAGCCAGTGACGCGATTAGCCATTCCATCGTGCCCTCCGTTACAGGGGGTTGTAAACCATTTGGGATTGGGGAATTGGGATTTGGGATTTCAGAACGGCCGCGGTCCGTGCCGCGTTGAATCCCAAATCAGGATTTGGACTCCAGCCGAATTTCCATGCCTTCCGCCGCAGCGCGCACCTTGGGATAGTAATTGCGCGCCTCACGAACCACCCCATCCAGACAGGAGTCATCGTGATCCGGGTCATGGTGGAACAGCACTAATTCACGGGCTCCGCTTTCCATTGCCACATTGATGGCTTCGCGCCAGTGGCTATGTCCCCACCCCCGCTTCCTGGCTTCATACTCTCCGGGAAGATACTGTGCGTCGTAGATCAGAACGTCTGCGCTTTCGGCCAGCGCACGCACCGATTGGTCAAACACGGAATCCCCCGGTTCATTATCGGTGGCATAGACCACAGTTCCCTCTTTGGACTCCAGTCGAAATCCGAGGCAGCCCTGAGGATGATTCAGCCACCGGACCTGAAACCGGCAGTCATCCAGATCGAGCGTTCCTTCAGCGATGTCCCGGAATTCACGGCGGGCTGCCATTTCGTTCATATTGACTGGAAAATAGGGCTGCGCCATCTGCCCCTCAATCGCATCCTGCAACCTGCGCGTGCGGCTGGAGGAATGAAATATGAAGTAGTTTCCCGCTTCATCGTAGAGCGGCGCAAAGAACGGAATCCCCTGAATGTGATCCCAGTGATAGTGGGAAATGAACACGTGAGCTTCGATCGGCCGGCCCCGGAATTCGCTGGTTAAGCTCTTTCCCAGATTGCGAATGCCCGTGCCGCAATCAAAGATGTAGATTCGCTCCTTGAGCCGCACCTCAACGCAGGAGGTATTCCCGCCGTAGCGCATGTTCTCCGATTGCGGAGTCGGCGTGGAGCCGCGCACTCCCCAAAATCGTATTTCCATGCCCCTCCGGTTGCGCCTGGCAGTCTGCGGCGCAAGCAACCGTCTTACAAATTACCAATTACAAATCGCCAATTACAAATCGACTGGACTTATCCGCCGATGTGAACCATGGTACGCGAAGCCGGGATGAAGCCGGGTTCGCCGATGTGATGCCGTTCCTCCTTGGTCATGACAACGTGCCTGATCCAGTCGTTCAGCTCTCCCTCATCGGCGCCATCGCGCATTTGGCGAGCCAGATCGTGTTCGAATGCCGAAAACAGGCAGGTGCGGATCTTGCCATCAGAGGTAACCCGAATGCGGCTGCAATGGCCGCAGAACGGATGGGAGACGGGTGCAATGACGCCGAACTCGCCGATGCCGTCGTCGAAGACATATCGCCGGGCAGTTTCACTTTGACCGCGGGCCAATTCGTGCAGCGGCCGGTACTCGCGCATGCGTGCCAGCACCTCGTCCAGCGTAACCACGATTTCCGGTGACCATACCCGGTCTTCTTCCAGGGGCATGAACTCGATAAAACGAACGACCACACCTTCCTCTCGCGCAAACTTGCCAAAAGGAACGATCTGGTCTTCATTGAAACCGCGCAAGAGCACGCAATTCACCTTGACCGGATCCAGGCCTGCATCGCGCGCCGCTCGTACCCCGGCCAGCACCGTGCCATAGCTATCGGGTACCCGCGTGATTCGAGCGAATTTCTCCGCGTCCACGGCATCCATGCTAACGGTCACGCGCCTTAGCCCGGCTTGCCGCAGCGGCTTCGCCAAGTCTGCCAAGAGATGACCATTTGTGGTCAGCGCCACTTCCAGGAAATCACCGTCGCAGTTCTTTACCCGCGCCACTTCGTGGATGAAATCCACCACACCCCTGCGCAGCAACGGCTCGCCTCCGGTAACCCGGACTTTGGCGATGCCCAAACCAGCGAAGAGCCGCGCCATGCGAAGATACTCGGCAAAAGCGAGTTCCGGATACTGTGCGCCCGTATTGCCGGTACGGCAGTATACGCACTTGTAGTTGCAATGATCAGTTATCGAAATCCGAAGATCGGTGATGCGCCTGCCAAATTTGTCAATCAAGCGCGAAGTCGGTGGCGCGGTCGATTGGACTGGGGCGGAAATAGGTTCCTCAGCAAGTCGCATGAGATCATCAAGCAGGCACAATACTAGCGACTCACCGTCAGAGGTGTTTCCTTTCCAAACGGGAGGCGCCGGCGTTGCCACCTGCACCCTTGGCCTGCTCTGTTGCCAGGGCAGGCGCCGCCACGGAAGCCAGGGTATACCCGAGGGCTTGAGTGGTCGGAAACAGTCACAATTCTATAGATGCCGGCAACCTTCTTTCAAATTCCAAGCAAATTGGCCTGCAGTTTCACGTATCCGTGCTCCTGCGCCCAGAGGTTCAGCGGTATGGTCGCCAATTCGTCAACGATGGGCACCGCGAGCCCATTCTTCGTGAGGTCTACGGTCTTTATGTACTTCCCGCAGCTATTGCAAGCCTCGACGCGGACATGCGGAAACTCATCAGCGGTGTAAACCGAGAGCTTCTCCACGGCGGTTTCACCACAACCAGGACAGACAATTCGGCCTATCGCCCATTCGGTCGCACACAGCGCACAAATCAGCGAACGCTTTCCTCCATCGCCTTCCGGACGCAGTACGCCGGCCACCGGCCCCGCCGAACAGGTTGGACAGAATTGAGGAACTGCATCGCGCGGTTCGGTCTTGCCGCTATCGGCCAGATGCTCCGCAAATGGTTGCAGGAACATCCATGCCATCAAATGCTCGGGATTGCTCGATGTTGGCTGAAAGACAGAGGTGGCTTGCCGAACGGAGGCAAGCACCTCCTGTCGGCGGTCGGGCGCATCTGAGAGCAGCTTACCTGCAGCTTGCGCCAGGGGCGCAGGCGCGATGGTCCGCAGGTTGTTCAGAAAATCGCCAAACCGTGGCAATACCAAGGGGGTATCCAGGAACCCAAGTTCCTCTTTTTTCGCGGAGTCATACAGGGTTTCCTGGAATCCGGCTAATTGCCGGTAGAAGCACATGACCTCAGCCGCAAAGGGATACGTCGCAGCTAACTTTTCAGCGCGCCGGATGCGCTGATTCCACTTGGATTGCTTCATTTGGGCGCGGATTTCTCTTTCATCACCTGTTCGTACCAGAGGCGGTGGTGCATGCGCGCCCAGGCCGCCGAGACCTCTCCGCGGATGATGGAAGTAAAGCCGCCGCGGACCATCGCAGTGCCCATGTACACGTGGATGATAAAGCCGCCAATGGTCGCCAGTGCGGCGATCACGTGCACGACCACCGCCAGATCACGCAGCCAGTGAACGCTCCAGGGAATGGACTCGACAAACCACATTCCGAATCCGGAAACCAGCAGCAGGATGGCCCCATAAAACATCAGCCAGAAATACAGCTTCTGACCATAGTTGAAGCGTCCGATGGGCGGCAGATCCTCGTCTTCATTGCGGATGTAATGTGGCATGGCCTTCGACCAGGCCCGATCCACATCGGTGATTTCCATGTCGCGCCGCCACCCCTTGAACATCCAGAAAGTCGAACCTGCGAACAGCACGCCGAACCAGGGATGCCAGAAGCGCGCAGTTGGCCCGCCGCCGACGAGGTCGGCCAGCCAAAACATATACGGCGACCAGAAGGCGAGGCCGGTCAGGAGGCAATAGACATAGGTCAGTCCGGCAAACCAGTGGTTAATCCGCTCGCTTAGGTTATAGCGGAGGATCCGGATGCCGGCGTCGCTCACATTGCGTACCGAGGATATTACCTGCGAGACGCTCATGCCTGGCCCCCGTTCTGCCCCTTCTCGGCAGGGACTATTTTCGGCCCGAAGCGGAGGTAGTGCAGCGTCACTCCGATGATGCCGCCCAGCATGGCCAGATTGCCAATCCACTTTGCCGGCCCCTTCCACAGGCGGACCGTCCACGGAACATGCGGATCCTTGGGCAATCCGCCATATGCCTCCGGATCGGTGACATCGTGGAGCACATAGATCACGCCGGTTCCGCCCACGCCCGGGGGATCGTAAACACCGGCTTTGTCCATGCCGAAGTGATCGCGAAGCTGGCGGGTCCGCTTCTCCGCCAGGTCTTTCATATCATCCTTGGTCCCAAAATGAAGGCAGCCGGTGGGACAGGACTTTATACACGCCGGTTCCAATCCCTCGGAAACACGGTCGGAACAGAGCGTGCACTTGAACATTTTCTTGGTGTCCGAGTTGAATTTGGGAATATTAAACGGGCACCCGCTCACGCAATAGCCGCAGCCGATGCAATGCTCCTGTTGAAAATCCACGATGCCGTTGGCGTATTGCACGATCGCGCCATCCGCCGGGCACGCCACCAGGCAGCCGGGGTCGGCACAGTGCATGCACTGGTCCTTGCGCATCAGCAAGGCCATGGTGCCATCCTCGCGTTCGTGCTCGTTGAACTTGATCAGGTTCCAGTAGTTCCACTCCGTTTCCGGCATGGTTTGGTAACTGTTGTTGAACACCGTTTCGCGGAATTCATAGCCGTTCCACTCCAGGCACGCCACTTCGCACGCCTTGCACCCGATGCAGGTGGTCGTGTCCACCAGCTTGCAGAGTTGTTCGGCACGCTCTACCCCGGCCCCGGCAACAGGACCGGCGTGGCC
This sequence comes from Terriglobales bacterium, assembly GCA_049521535.1. Lineage (GTDB taxonomy): Bacteria > Acidobacteriota > Terriglobia > Terriglobales > Acidobacteriaceae > CAZUCM01. The sequence goes on from JBEKOS010000003.1 coordinate 20,956, forward strand.
GGAGATTCTGCGAATTTGCAATGCAGCCTGAGGCATCTATACCTTCTCCACCTTAACCAGGAATCCCTTGAATTCAGGAGTAAACGCGTTGGGGTCGATCACTGTTGGTGAGAGCCGGTTGGCGAGGGTCCGGGCGTTCCTGTCGGCGTCTTCCTGAATACCGCGAAAGCCCTGGTGAATCGGAAGTCCGATCTGGTAAACCTTCTTGCCGTCGATCATCATCGGTTTGATGCGCTTGGTGACAAACGCCTTGGCGATGTAATAGCTGCGCGCGCTTGTCAGCTTTAAGTTCTCGCCACCCTTCACTCCCAGCTCATTGGCCAGTTCCACCGGTATTTCGATAAACGCCTCCGGAATTAGCTGGACGTTCACCGGATTGTTCTTCGTCCAGTAATGGTAGTGCTCGGTAAGCCGGTAGGTGGTGCAGATAACGTTGAATCCTTCGCTCGTAGTGCCGTACTTGTCGGCGGGCGTGGAAAACAACTTGACTACGGGATTGTTCGATTGCGGCGGGTGTAGCGCATTCTTGACCGGACTTTCTATAGGCTCGTAGTGCTCGGGAAATGGTCCGTCGGCAAAAGCAGCCAGCGGTCCGAATACGCGGCCAACGCCCTCGGGATTCATGATGAACGGACCCATATGGTCTTTCGGATTGGAGTCGGCCTTGAAGTCCGGCACGTCATTTCCAGCCCAGAGTTGCGCCAATTCATTCCACCAGACTTGCTTGCGATCAGCATCCCAGGGCTTTCCGGAAAGATCGCACGATGCCCGGTTGTAAAGCACGCGCCGGTTCGCCGGCCACGACCATGCCCAGTTCGGATGGATTCCCAGACCTGACGGATCTTCCGTGCCGCGGCGCGCCAGTTGCGGTCCGGCCTCCGTCCAGCATCCGCAATACAGCCAGATGCCGCAGGAAGTGGTTCCATCATCCTTGAGCCAGGCAAAGCCCGGCAGTTGCTGGCCGCGCTTGATGACTTGCTGGATCTTGGGATCGGTCAGATCAGCAAGGGCCTTGCCGTTGAACTCCTTGGCCAGTTCAGAAAGCGATGGATGCTTTGGATCGGTATATGCCCAGGTCAGATTCAGGATCGGGTCCGGAAACTTACCGCCCTCCTTTTTATAAAGTTCACGGACTTTCAGGAATATCTGCGCGACAATGTCTTGATCCAGCCGGGCGTCTCCGGGCGGAGGGACAGCGACGTTTTTCCACTGCAGCCATCGCGAAGAATTAGTCATCGACCCGTCTTTCTCGGCAAAGCCGGCACAGGCGAGCCGATAGACTGTAGTCTTGATCTCCTTCATCTCCGCTGGGGTGGTTCCCGGCGCTCTCCAGAATTCACTGGTTTCATCCGGATAGATTTCTCCGACCACAAGCCAATCGGCCTTTTTCAGCGCTTCGATGTTCTTTTGCGAATCCGGCCCAATCGCCACTCCGTTCATGCCGAAGGCAAACAGGCCTTTCACCGACCCGCGATACATGTTGTCCCAGATCTGCGTCCAGGAGTAGTTACGATCCACCTTGGGCATATAGCTAAACGCCCAATCGTTGTCCTTAGTGGCAGCGTCGCCGAACATGGCTTTCAGGAAGGAGACTGCAAACTTCGGCATGTTTGACCAGTAATTGAACGATTCCCATTCCGCCGGTTTGGAACTCTTGGGGGTTGTGCGATTCAGGTAAGTCGTCAAATCAACATCGGTGGGATTCGGGACTTTTAGGTATCCGGGCCAAATGTCGAAAACGCCGCCCATGTCCGTGGCGCCCTGGATATTGGCATGCCCGCGCAATGCATTCACCCCACCGCCGGCGCGCCCCACGTTTCCCAGCAGCAACTGCAGGATCGCCGCTGTGCGTATGATTTGTGTGCCAAAGGTATGCTGCGTCCAGCCAACCGCGTAAATGACGGTGGCGACCTTTTTCATGTCGCCGTCCCTGCGGATTGAGGTAAACAGTTCAGCCGCTTTCAGGAACTGGTCTTTCGGGATGCCGGTAATGCGCTCCACCATTTCCGGCGTGTATCGCGAATACTGCTGCTTCAGTAATTGAAAGACGCAGCGGGGATGTTCCAGGGTCAGGTCATACGCGACATTCGGAGGAAGCATCGGCGCGGGCGGCGGCGCGGCGCCTCCTGCCGGCACCGGAGATGTTTTCTTGTGAGCGTCCACGCCCGAGGTTCCTTTTCCGCCCGCCGCCTCTTCGTAATTCCACGTGGACTTGTCGTAAGCCTTGGTCGCGGGATCGAATCCCGAATAAAGGCCGTCTTCGGGCAGCTTGAATCCTTCCTTCACGATGAAGGCGGCGTTGGTGTAGTTGACAAGATATTCCTTTGCGATCCGGTTGTTTTCAATTGCATAACGAATGACCCCGCCGAGAAAGGCGATGTCGGTGCCGACGCGAATCTGCAGGAACAGGTCGGAGGTGGCCGCCGTGCGCGTATAGCGCGGATCGACGACGATCATCTTCGCGTTCCGGGTGCGCTTGGCCTCAATCGCCCACTTGAAGCCGCAGGGATGATTCTCGGCGGGGTTGCCGCCCATGATGAGCATCAAGTCAGTATTCTTGATGTCCGTATAGCCATTGGTCATGGCCCCGCGCCCGAAAGTTGGTCCCAAACTTGAGACCGTGGGGCCGTGTCAAACCCGGGCCTGGTTTTCCAGGTAGCAGACCCCCAGGCTGCGCATGGACTTTCCGACCAGGTAATTGAATTCGTTGGTATCGGTGCAACCGCCGGTCCAGGCAATGCTTTCGCAGCGGTTCACGGTGCGGCCTTGGCCGTCGCGCTCGATGAAGGTGTCGTCGCGAGTCTTCTTAACCCAGTGCGCAATTTCATCAATCGCCGTGTCCCACTCAATGTCATCCCAATGATCGGAACCGGGCCGTCGCACCTGCGGCTTGAGCAGGCGGCGGGGATTCAGGATGTCCTGTTCCAGCGAAGCCCCCTTGGGGCAAAGCGTGCCGCGGTTAATGGGATGGTCCGGGTCGCCTTCGACGTGAATGACCTGCGGCGTTACGTTTTTGGCTTTATCGCCAATGGTGTAGATGAGGATTCCGCAACTTACCGAGCAATATGGGCAGGTGGAGCGTGTTTCCGTGGCGCGGGAAATCTTCAGGCCACGCACCTGCGCATATGCGGGTTTCAGGTCAAACCCAAAGACGGTAAGTGCGGCGCCGCCGATGGCGCTGACTTTCAGAAAATCTCTGCGGGTGGCCTCCATATCCTGGACCCCTCCTCGACCGAGAATTCCCCAGCACGAATGAGCAACATTCTACACCTGAGAACCGGCTTCGATCGCATGAATTTTCTTCCAGTCAGCAGGCGGTTTGACGATGTGACACATATTGTGGCATATTCAACTCATGCCTAGTATTAACATTCGCCAGCTTCGGGACACTCGCAGGCTAAAGGCTTGGTTGCGCGCCGGCAAGTCCGTGGAACTGCGCGAGAGAGAGCGGGTCATCGGCCGAATTGTTCCTGAGGGCCCACCCCCACAACCTGGTAGCTGGCCGGACTTTGCTGCCATACGCAAAGGCATCCTGGGCGATCATGTCCTCCCGGGGGCAGACTTGGTCATTGAAGAGCGTGGAAGATATTGAACATCTACGCTGATACTTCGTTTTTTGTTTCTCTTTACCTCACCGATCTGCACACTCAGGAAGCTGAACATCGGCTGGCGGCGCGCCCGTTTCTTTGGATGACACTCTTACATGTGGCCGAGTGGACTCATGCTATCGAACAGCATGTATTTCGCAAGGTAATAACGCGAGACCAAGCCAACGGCCTGCATCAACAATTCCAAAAGCATCGGAATCAGGGCTTATGGCGGGAGGCAGCCTTGCCCGATCAGGCTTCCGATCTTTGCATAAAGCTGTGCCAACAACACGGTGCAGGGCTGGGTGTTCGGACTCTGGATACCCTGCACGTAGCCTCAGCGCTGGAACTAAAGTCCGAGCGCTTCTGGACATTTGACCAGCGTCAGGCAAAATTGGCACAGGCCGCCGGATTGAAGATCAACTGATCTACATCGGCACTTCCACGCTCTCCACAATCTCACGCAGAATGTCGTCGGCTTGCTCCGATTTCTTTCGGGTAGAGGAGTACCGCGCACTGGCGACCACGCGGTGCGCCAACAACGGAACTGCCAGTGACTTGAAATCGTCGGGCGTGGTAAACCCTCGGCCGGAGAGAAACGCCCTTGCCTGGGCGGCGCGATAGAGCATCAGCGATCCTCGTGGTGAAGCGCCCAAGGATAAATACTCCGATTCGCGCGTCCGGCGAACGATCTCAAGCGCGTAGGTCACCAGCGAGTCGTCCACGCGCACACCGGTTACCTCTGCTTGCCAGGCCAGTACCTCGGAGCCGGTTACCACCGGTTGCACGTCCTCCAGGCGCGCCGCCCCGGCTTCCGCCCGCAGGATGTCGCGTTCGCTCTCTCCCGAGGGATAGTTCATCCGCGCCCGCACCAGGAACCGGTCGATTTGCGACTCCGGCAGCGGATACGTACCGTGATGCTCCACCGGATTCTGCGTGGCGATTACAAGGAAGGGCTGCGGCAGCAGGTGGGAATGTGAATCTACTGTAACCTGGCCCTCGTTCATGGCCTCGAGCAGCGCCGACTGGGTCTTGGGCGTCGTACGGTTGATCTCATCGGCGAGCAGAATATTGGTGAAGACCGGGCCGTGCCGAAACTCGAATTTCTGTTCGCCCGGCGAGTAGATGGAAATGCCCAGCACGTCGCTGGGCAGCATGTCGCTGGTGAACTGGATACGCTGAAACGAACAGTCGACGGCACGGGCTAGCGTTCGGGCCAGGGTGGTTTTGCCGACTCCGGGCACGCCTTCGATGAGCAGATGGCCCTTCGCCAGCAGCGCCACCAGCGACAGGCGGACCACTTCATCCTGTCCGCGAATGATGCTGCGCAGTGTGCCCTCGAGTTGCTTTAGTCGCGCCGCGTTCTCGGATGCGATCTGGGTAGACATTCAGACAATTCTAGCGTAACCACAGATGGAGACGGATTTAGATCGCACCCCAAGAACTTGTCATCCTGAGCGTAGCGAAGGACCTGCTTTCTTGCTGGTTCACACAGGACAAACAGCAGGTCCTTCGCTACGCTCAGGATGACAAATTTGCGGATGTAATCAGTAATCGAACTCCGCCGGCCTGCCGGTGAGGCGCTCAATGCGCTTGGCCATTGGAGGATGCGTGGAAAACAGATTACCGAAGGTCATCCCTAGCAGCGGCTGCACAATGAATAAGTGCGCGGTCGAAGGACTGGCCGTCATCGGCAGACGACGTGAAGACATATCCAGCTTCTTAAGCGCACTGGCCAGAGCGTAAGGATTGCCGGTAAAGTGCGCGCCCGTAGCGTCGGCCTCATATTCGCGAGATCGGGAGACGGCTAGTTGAATCAGCGTGGCGGCAACAGGAGACAGCACGATCATCAGGAACCAGGCAAGTCCTCCACCGCGCCGTTCTTCGCGGTTGCCACCATAGCCGCCAAAGATTCCGGCATACATGGCCATGCGCGCCAGCATGATGATCGCTCCGGCTAACGTAGCCGCTACGGAACTGGTCAGGATGTCGCGGTTGCGCACGTGTCCCAGTTCGTGCGCCAGCACACCCTCAAGTTCTTCATCATTGAGCAGATCGAGAATTCCCTGCGTTACCGCCACCGAAGCATGCTGTGGATTGCGGCCCGTCGCGAAGGCGTTCGGCGACTCCATGGGAATGACATAGATCCTGGGCATGGGTATGCCCACCTTCTGCGTCAGTCGCTCGACGATCTCATAGGCGCGGGGCAACTGCTCGCGCGTCACCGGCTTCGCCCGGTACGCGGCGAGAGCAATCTTGTCTGAGAAGAAGTACGAAACAAAATTCATTACTCCGGCAAACAGCAGGGCCATGACCATGCCATTCTGCCCGCCATAGTGATCGCCCACAAACACCATCAGGCCGGTCATAAGGCCCAATAAGAGGGTCGTCTTCAAAGTATTGTTCATAGGTTTGCTCGTCACCAAGTAGATGGTTTTGAAAGTACAAAGGGTGCGAAGGGCATTCTCGCCGCACATTCCACGGTTTGAACGCGGATCAGGCGAAGAAATAACCTTGGAATTGTGCACCCGGGACTCGCACTCTGCCAACCGCGCCATTCCAATCTGCGCAACCTGCAACGAAAAGGAGAACTAGAGAGAGTGATACCGGCTGCGGGAGATGTTTTCCTCTTTGGTTTCTGTCAGGCCGGCGACAGCGGCGATGGCCATACCGTGGCCCCGAAAGAATCGGGACTGCCATGCTTCCGGGAATTCGAGAATGCCGGGCAGGCTGGCAATCACGCCGGCCCGTAGCGCGTCGATCTCCAGGTGTTTTTCAAGCTCTAAGGCATCGGTTACTCCACCGGGATAATCGGTCAACAGCGACAGCGCCACCTGGCTGCCGCCGATGAGCAGCGCAGGAATGGCGACTCGCTTGTTGCGCTTCCATGTTTTCAATCCAACGGCCACAAACGCCGCTGCCACCGCATAATCGATCGCAGCGTGGGTTCGGGGCGAGACTACCTTGGGCAGGCGGCCAAGGACGAGGCGTAGCGTGTTTTCAACCAAGGCCATCGGCAGCTTCCTTATGACTGATGCTAACAGAGATACTGCAAAACTATTGCAGGTAACTCGGGTTTCCTATTGACAGCCAACTGACAGTCGAAAGACCAGTTGTCTGCCTTTAGTATTTCAAAAAGAGGTTCGTTGCCGGGATTGCATTATCGACATTCTGAGAATCCGGGGTGTTCATGAGAAACATTGCAGCCTTGACCATAGCGTGGTTGGCGTTTGCCATTTGGACTCCAGCCCTTTGGGCGCAGAAGGGCGCCGACATTAATCAAGTGATTGCTTTAAGACAGAAAGCCGATGAAGCGATGGTCCAATTCGATTCGCTGAGTGCGGAGCGTAACGATGAGCTTCTTCCCGAGCTGCAGCGGGCGGTGGCCGAAGACTTTGATGAAACGTTGCTCGACGTGGCCTTTGCAAGAATCGCTTCGAATAAGACAGCCATGGATTCGGCGGCCGCAACCGTCCAGGCCCGCTGGAATGCGGCAATGGTTTCGGCTCGAACCGCATTTAGGGCTGGCATTTTGAATGAGCACATGTTCACGTCATTCTTGCATGGCAAAAAGGACGCTGATCTGCACCTGGCCGAACCTCCGCCTGCCCAATTAACGCTCGATCTGCAAGAAGCAAGGATAAGATTTCCGAATCTTCCAAGGATTTACGAGGCTGGTCATTAGCACAACGGCGACTAACCTTGTGGGCGGGGCCAGGCTATCTGTGGTGGCTTGGAGTTTTTGGTGGCCGGCCCACCGGCAACTTGCTATGCCTTGCGCCCGATAGCGCGTTTCAAGGTAACATCCAGCGCCGCCTTTGCCGTTGCGTATTCGGTATCGCTAATAAGGCCCTGCTGGTGTTCCAGCTCAAGTTGGAAGAGCTCTTCTTTCATTGCATCCAGCAGGCTGGAACCGCCGGGCTTTTGCGGTGCAGCGTTCGGCTGACCTGCCGGCACGCTTTCGCCATCTGGTCCGGAAATCGCGTCGTCAATTGCATCCCCTCCGGCAAATGCCGGTGTGGGCCCTCGGCGAGTCGCAACATAAACGGCACCAGCTACCAGCAAGACACCCAAACCTCCGAGTAACGGCCAGCGGTAACGGGACAGGGGATCCGGAGAATCGATGGGTTTGCCCAAGCCGCCGCCCGGTCCCTGGCGTGCACTCATACCACCGCCCTGCGTAGTGTCTTCCGCAGTTTCGTTGCCGCCCGGCCCGCCCTGACCATTTTCGGCAGCCAGCACTCCCGTCCCGGAGATTGTCAGCTCGATCTGACTGCCGGCGTGCAGATCGGTGGCGACTTGAACGTTAGCATCCTTCTCCTCTGAGATAGGTTGAATGAGTATTGGTCCTTCTGGCCGGCCACTGGTGCGGGCATAGTATTGAGCGGTTGCCCGTTGGGTGCGCGCGCCGCGGCAGAGTCGACTTCTGCGCCACCGGGCAGGGCAAACACGTAAGTCGGATCGCCAGCCAGGGTGTGCGGAGGTCTGGACGAATTATCAACCGCAATCAATTGCACCGCCTGCAAGCCGTTTCCATCGCTTTGCATACGCACGACATCGACGGTGCTCTTTATGCCCTCCAGCTTTTTGGCCGCGTCGAACACCTCTACTTCTACCGAGGTCGTCCCCGGAGGCGCCATTTTGAAGTAGCTGACTTCCTGGTGGGTTACGCGTACCAGGTGGGGCCCGCCGGCTTCGCTATCCGTGAGGCTGAAGTGCCCCGACGAGTCGGTTTTGGCATGGGCCGTTTCCGACATGCCCTGCGCCAGCGACATCAGCGTCACCTCGTCGCCTACCGCCGGCTTATTGGTGGTGCCATTGGTGGCAATTCCCTTGATCGTATCGCCGGCAGCGGCGGCGGCAAGAACTGCCACCAGCGCTGGAACCAGGAACAAAAACGCGCGTATCTTCACAACTGTGCTCCCTTCCGGACAGAAGGCCGGCTTCGCCGGGCGCTGGTCGCGGCCGTCAGGGAAGCTGCTGCCGGCGATTCCAGCCGGTCGATCTCGGCCAGCAATGCCGCGGCTTCCTCTTCCAGTTCTGCGTGCATCTTCTGGTAGTCGTCTGCGGCCAGTTTGCCGGCCTTGTTCTCAAAATTAAGGTCCCGAAGGTTCTCGTACACCGCCTCTTTACGCTCGCGCAGAAATGTCGCGCGGCTCTTTTCCGGCGCTTCCACAACATCGCCCGGCGGGACATAGAGCGTGTAGAAGAGCAGAGCAAGAGTTATTGCAAAGCACAACATGAGTATCGCCGGAGTATTCGACTCGGCATCGGAAGAAGCGAGCATCAGCAAAGCGGAAGAACCGGCAAACCAGGCCAAAATCATATCTCAGTGTCCTCATGGATGCGCCGGCGAAGGTCGGCAATGACTTCCGGGCGAGCCTCTGGAGAGCTTCCTCCTGGTACTGCTTTCGTGCGTGATCTCCACATGTGGACCACGGACCCGGTGAGGGTCAGGCCCAGCCCAAGCACCAGATATGGCATTACCCAGGCCACGCGGTCAAACCCGGTCTTGCCTGGGGCCGCCAGTACCACCGGGCCATAGTTCTGCACAAACCAGTTCAGGGCCTGGTCGTCGCCGCCGCCGCGACCCATTGCGGTCTTGAGTTCCGCTCGCATGCGTTCGCTGGATTGGCAGCCGACGTGGTTGCACTCCATCAGTACCTGGCCGCATCCGCAGGTACACATCAGGCGGTGGCCCAGGTTATTGAAATGAGTGTCGGCATCCGTCACCGCACTTAAAGTGACCACGGCAAGAAGCAGGAAGAGCCCAATCCGCAAGAGGAGATTTAGGACCTGCGATTTAGGACCTGGGACTTGAAAACCCTGATGCGCTGTCGTTGCGATACGGCGCGCGAATCTTGAATCCCGATTCCGCAATCCAAAATCCCAGTTTTTCTTCATCAGCGGCTGACCTCCGTGGTCTCGCCGCGCTTCGCGCCCCCAACTGGAACTGCCTTCTTGACCTGCGCAGGCAGGGACGCCGTCAGCTTGACCGCCGGGGCGTTTGGAACCAGCGCAATGATGGTTCCAACCAGCATAAGATTGACGCCGATCCAGATCCACATCACCAGCGGGTTCACGTGCGCCCGGATAATGGGGGCGCCGCTCTCTTGGTTGCGGCCGGCGTACACGAGATATAAGTCCTCTTTCAACGTCGACCGGTTGGCCACCATCGTCGAGGGTTGCCGGCTGGCCTTGTAGACCCGCTGCTCGGGATACATGGTGGCGATCTGTTTGTCGCCCCGCATCACCTTGAGGATGGCCCATTGGCTGCTGTAGTTGGGATTATCGTCCTCGGTAAACGACTCGCATATCAGCCGGTAACCGCCGATATGCATCTGCGCGCCCTGCGGCATTTCCTGTTCTTTGTCGATATTGAATGCCGAACCGGCAATTCCAATAATGACAATCACCGCGCCGAGATGGACAATATATCCACCGTAGCGGCGCGTATTGCGCCGCGTAAGGTGGATTGCCGAAGCCAGCAGGTTTCTGCCGGTGTGCCGGGAAATTACGGCCGCGCCCCGGTAAAATTCCGAGAAAACGGTAAAGATCACCAGCCCTGCAAGTGAGAACGCCATCAGCGAATAGAAATAAGACTGGTCCTCCCAGGGCTTCATGCCGCCCAAAACCAGCGCCGCGGCAATCACACCCGCACCGATCGCCGGCCACACGAAGTTCCGCTTGAGGCTCTCAAGAGAGGTCCTGCGCCATGCCAGCAGCGGGCCAAGTGCGGTCAGTACCAGCAGGAGCATAGCCACCGGGATGTTCACCCGGTTAAAGAATGGCGGCCCCACGGTGATTTTGTGTCCCTGCACCCATTCGCTCAGCAGCGGAAACAGCGTGCCCCAGAGCACGGTAAAGCAAGCCACCAGCAGCAGCAGGTTGTTGAACAAAAAGCTCGATTCCCGGGAGACCAGCGATTCGAGGCTGTGCTCGCTGCGCAGGTGCGACTTGTTCTTCACGAAAAAGAACAGGCAGGCGGCCAGAGTTATGGCCAGGAAAACAACAAACCAGGTTCCGATGGAAGACTGCGCGAACGCGTGCACCGAACTCACCACGCCGCTGCGGGTGAGAAACGTCCCAAAAATCGCCAGCAGGAAGGTGGTAAAGATAAGCCACACATTCCAGATCTTCAACATGCCGCGCTTTTCCTGCATCATTACGGAATGCAGGAAGGCGGTGCCCGTGAGCCACGGCAGCAGGGAGGCATTCTCCACCGGGTCCCATCCCCAGTATCCGCCCCAGCCGAGAACCGAGTAGGCCCAGTGCGCACCCAGAAAAATTCCCGCAGTCAGGAAGCCCCAGGTCACCATGGTCCACCGGCGGGTGATGTGAATCCACTTCTCGCCCGGATAGCGCATGATAAGCGCCGCCAGCGCAAAGGCAAACGGGATGGTGAATCCCACATAGCCGAGGTAAAGCATCGGCGGGTGGATTACCATCTCCGGATACTGCAACAGCGGATTCAGGCCATTGCCATCCGCCGGAATGGCTCCTTGCGTGAGCGCAAACGGAGGCGCCGGGAAATTGACCAGCGACAGAAAAAACACCTGCACGCCGGCCACGATCACCGATGCATAGGAAACCAGCCGAACGTCAACCTTGTATCGAAGCCGAAGCACCAGTCCGTAGCTGGCCAGCAGCCAGGCCCAGAACAGCAGTGAACCTTCCTGGCCGGACCAAAGGGCCGCGAACTTGTACGGCGTGGGCAGCGCGCGGTTACTATGCTGCAAGATGTAGGCAATCGAGAAATCGTCGCCCAGGACCGCCACGACCAGCGCAATTGCGGCTACAGTAACGGCAACCCATATTGCGATACCGGCCCGTCGAGCCGATTCGGCCAGCCGGTCGCCGGTGGTGTCGTGACGAAATAATCCTATCGCGCCCGCCAAAAAAGCGTACGCGCTAAGTCCCAACGCTAAAAGAAGGGAAAAACTGCCTAGAAGAGCCATTGATCGCCCACTCTTGCTTTATTGGAACAGAAAGCAGTTGTGCCCGCAACTTGGAGGAAAATAGGGTAATTGCGGCAATTGGGAAGTTGGGTAATTACCAGTGCGAATTGCGCCTGAGCAATTACCCAACTCCCCAATCACCAAATTGCTCAATTAGGCAGCTTTGGCGCCGAAGTGCCTCAGCACCTCAGCTTCGGCCCGCAACCAGTCTTCGGTGTCGCAGCCATGCTGGCCGCCGCGCTGAAGATAAAGCTCGTACGCGCGCTCGCGTATAACTTGCTGTATATCAACAGTTTGGGTGGTGATGCGGGCGACATCATTCGTCTTGGATTTCGCCGTCTTAGGTGACCGGGAGGTGCGCTTTTCAGTAGGCATAATTATTTTGCACTCCTATTAAGTTGATGCTTAAGTGTCTTGAAAGTGACGGGGAATGACTCTTGCGGCACATCTCCGCTCTTTCCCGCCCTGATATTAACTATACCGCTAATGTTAGCGAATGTGTTAAACCGGCGTGAAAATCCTCGATAGAAGTTATTATACGGATGCACCACTGTTACTCTTGGGGCGCTATGCTGACGATTCCCCGGCAATTCAACGCCGCAGCCTGGTTCGTTGACCGCAATGTCACCGAAGGACGGGCAAACTCCGTGGCCATGGAAAGCGGAGAGGAGCAGGTCACCTACGGCGAACTCCTTGAGCGGGTGAACCGGACCGGCAACGCCCTGCGCGAGGTGCTCGGAGTTCGCATCGAGGAACGCGTCCTGCTGCTATTGCTGGACACGCCCGAGTTCTTTTATGGCTTCTTTGGGGCCGTCAAAATCGGCGCCGTTCCAGTACCGGTCAATACCCTATTGCGGTCCGCTGAGTACCTGTACGTGCTGAATGACAGCCGGGCGCGCGTCGCCATGGTCAGCGAAGCGCTGCTGCCGCAATTGCTTGCGTTCCCCAGGGATCAACTGCCTTACCTGCAGACTATTGTCGTCGTCGGCCAGGCTGTGTCAGGTACGCTGGCGTTCTCAGACTTGTTGAACGGCAACTCACCCCACCTTGAGCCAGCGAATACCACCAAAGACGACGTCGCGTTCTGGCTGTATTCTTCCGGCAGCACTGGCGCGCCCAAGGGTTGTATCCATCTTCATCACGACATGGTAGTTTGCGCCGAGCATTACGCCCGGGGGATTCTCTGCATCACGGAACACGACCGCTGTTTCAGCGTGGCCAAGATGTTCTTTGCCTACGGCCTCGGAAATGCACTGTACTGTCCGTTGGCTGTCGGCGCAACCAGCATTCTATTGCCAGGCAAGCCTACACCAGCCAACATTTACGAGGTCATCGAGCGGTACCGGCCTACGCTGTTCTATTCCGTTCCGACCAGTTACGCTCAGATGCTTAGTTTCAGCCGCGAAGGTCCTGACTTCGATCTTTCCAGCATCCGACATGCGGTCTCTGCCGGCGAATCGCTTCCTGCAGCTATTTTCGAGCGCTTCAAGACGCGCTTTGGCGTCGAAATCCTGGATGGCCTTGGCTCGACCGAAATCCTCCACATTTTCATTTCCAACCGGCCCGGCGCCATCAAGCCGGGATCCAGCGGCCAGGTCGTGCCCGGATACGAAGCCAAGCTTCTGGACGACGGTGGCGCAGAGGTCGGCGCCGGCGAGATCGGGAACCTGTACGTCAAAGGCGATTCCACCTGTGCCGCCTATTGGAACCAGCACGAGGCCACCAAGAACACCATTCAGGGCCAATGGATTCGCACCGGCGACAAATACAGCCGGGATGCCGACGGTTATTTCTGGTATGCCGGCCGCAGCGATGACATGCTGAAGGTGGGCGGCAAATGGCTTAGCCCCATCGAGGTTGAGAACGTACTGATTGAGCACGAGGCGGTCGCCGAAGCGGCGGTGGTCGGCGTGACCGATTCGCAAGGTCTCACCCATCCGGTAGCCTACGTTGTGCTTCGGCCAGCGAAAGAAGCAAGCGAACAATTAGCGCAAGAGTTACGGGACTTTGTCGGCACCAGGCTGGCTGGTTACAAGCGACCGCAGAACATCGAATTCGTAGATGACCTACCGAAAACTGCGACTGGCAAGCTTCAGCGCTTCAGGTTACGAGAGAAACAGATTTAGCCACGGACTTGGACGGATTTACTCGGAGCAAACGACGGTCGAAGCGGACATCTGGCGTGTTCGCTTCCTCCTGGAGTCATTCCTTTTGCGTATCCAGTAATCCCTGCCAATTTGGATCGCGCTCCCGGAGTGAAGGCCCTGGAGTAGAGCAGCTTCAAGTTTATCCCGGGTGGTGACAATGATTTGCCCGCGCGCACGTCGCGGGGGCTTCGCCCTGACCATGATCTCCATCCTCTTTTACTCTTCTTAACCGCTGTTCAATGCTTCGTCCTCAAGCAAGCACCGGTTCTCTGGGATTCAGACGGGCCGGAAACGGACGGATTCTTGGCTGTTTCGCCTTTTCCGCCTGCCACAGGTCATGACTTAACTGCATTCTCAGCCAAAACTCAGGCGCTGTGTACGGCATCGCCTTAGCCAGCCGTATCGCCATTGCCGCTGAAATTCCGGCATGGCCATTAAGAATCCGTGACAGGTTCGCTCGCGTAACATTAAGGCGTTCGGCGGCCTCCCTTACGCTCATTTCACCCAGGTAGTCCTTCAGAACTTCGCCGGGATGTGGCGGATCAAAAATCATGACGCCTCCTAGTGATAATCCTGGTAGTCAACCAGGATTGCATCTTCATGGTCGAAAGTGAATGTTAGTCTCCAGTTTCCACTGACACGCACGGCCCAATGTCCGGCGAGATTGCCCTTTAAGGGATGCAAATCATAGCCCGGTGCGTTCATATTCTCCGGACTGAGGGCGGCATCCAGCGCAAATAATAGTTTTTTCAGCCGCGCCGCATGTTCCGGTAGAATTCCGGCCTTCGAGCCCGCCTCGGCATATTCGTTTAAACCTTTGTGACGGTAGCTCTTGATCATAAGTATAGCGTATTGATACGCAAGTCATCAGTCAAGTATTTGGTGCCCGCTGGGGGGCGCCCCCCCTTCCATGGAACAAGTGCGAGTCCGGTACCCCACCCTGCCGCCTGAAGGCAGCGGGGGTAGGGCAACCCTCAGGGACCGTGCTGCGGCTAGAACTCTTCTCTTACGCGGAATCGGCTCACTACTGTGGATGGATGATCTGCGTGTAAATTCTCTCAATCCTCTTGAACACTTCCGCTTGCGGAAATTTACGGAGGCATAATTCGTCGGCAAGTATTCCAACGCGAAGTATTTGGTCTCCACCCCGCGCGTTAAACTCTTGGATGGTTCTAAGCGTGGCCGCTATGACAATCTCGAGTTCGATCCAATGATTACGGGGGTCGTCTCTCGGCAAGGCCCCCCCGAGATTGCGTATTTGGGCAGGCCCCGGTCAAGCAGCGTGGAAGGAGTCGTTAGCACGCGCGCCTCGAATGGTGGATATGGCGGATTCCATCCAAACCGTTCCAGCGATTCCATCAATGACACCTTTAGCGCATCCAGTTGCGCGCACATTGCAACCGTCGGGCCATCCCCGATTGCATAACTCGCGTAGGGCAGCTGTTTGCTTAGGGACTTAAGGTTCTCAACGAGTCCGGCGTCAGTACTGAAAATTACGAACTCAGGGCTCATCGTGGATTCGCCAGTTAGAAAAGTAGGCTCTACTTCTGCGCGACCTTGACTCCGCTCAGGCCATTCACATAGCGCGTGATACCGCGGTACAGATACTCGGCGATCTTCTGGCGGTATTCCGGGGTTTCAAGCTTGCGCTCGTCGGTAGGGTTTGAAAGGAACGAAATCTCGGCGAGGATGGACGGCATATTCGCGCCGATCAGGACCACAAACGGCGCTTTCCTCACACCGCGGTTCTGGATGGCCGGGCTCTTGGCGGCCAGGCCGGACCAGAGCGATTTCTGCACATCTCCGGCGAATTCGCGCGACTCGTCAATTTTGTCTTTCAGGGCAATCTTCTTCACCAGGTCCTGCAGTTCGTGGATGGACGTATCCGAAACGGCATTCTCGCGAGCCGCCACTTCCAGGGCGTCCGCCGACGAAGTGAAGTTCAAATAATAGGTCTCCACCCCCCTGGCCGAAGCATCCGGGCTGGAGTTCGCGTGGATGGATATAAACAGATCCGCCTGGTTCTGGTTGGCGATGGCGGTCCGGGTTTCCAGCGGAATGAAGGTATCGTCCTTGCGGGTGTAAACCACATTCGCGCCCAGCTTGGAATGCAGCAGGTCGCCCAGGCGCAGCGCCACGTCGAGAACCAGGTCTTTTTCCTGCAGCCCACGGGGGCCAACCGTGCCCGTATCGTGACCGCCATGGCCCGCGTCAATGATGATGGTGCCGATCTTCAGGCCCAGCGCCCGGATCATGGAACGGTCGCCTGCGGTGGTCGGCGCTGCCTCATGGACGCTGTCATCCGTCGAAGCATGGTGCTTGTCCAGCGGCAGATGTGCGCGCGGGCCTACCGATTCGAATGCCGGCGCCGTGGTCGGCTTGGAGGTCTTGAAGACGGGCGTTTCGAGAGCGGCAACCGTCGTCTGGTCGGCATTATTCTTGTCCGCCACGGGTGCAGGAGGCTTCGACGCGGGCATCGATGGCAAGGGTGTCTGAGCCGGCGAAGGTGGTGGCAATTTCGCACTGTGCGTTACCGGCGTTCCGCGGGTGACCGCGGATGGCGGGCTGGGACCAACTGGCGCCGGCGCGATTGAAATCTTTGGCGGGGCCGCTGCGCCGTCAAACTTCAATGGCGCGGTAGTCCCATCGCCGAGTTTCGTCTCGGCAATTTTAGTCTCGGCGATCGTTATCTCGCCCGGCTTGGTATCTCCAAGTCTGGCCTCGGCGATTCTTGCATTTCCAGACGCTGCAACCACCGAGCCCGGCGAAACGGGTGGTGGCGGAGGGGCAACGACCGGACGTGGCATCTCGGTCTGCTGATGTGAATTCGCCGTCACCTGCGGTGCCGGGGCTGCTGCAGGAGCAACCCTGGCCGGTGCCTTCGTTTCCGCAGGTACATCAGTCAAAACCGAGGGAGCGGCTCCATGCTCACCCGGTCGCCCGTGGACGTCGATAATCAAGCGCGAGGGATTGGGCAGCAAAAACGCAGAGTAATCCGAGATATCGCCCACTTCGAGGACAACCCTGGCTGTGTCTTTCTGGTATTGGCCAACGCGGATCTTCTGCAGAAACCCATCAGCCACCTCAAAGCTCTTGTCCAACATTGCGCGGGCCACTTTGGTGTTGTGCAGGTCGAAGAATATCCGGTCCGGATTCGGCACGCGTCCCGTCTGGAATGCAACTTCAGCGTCCAGGTCGATCACCACCCGGGTGGAATCGGGCGTGGTCCAATAGCGCACCCCGGTTAGTACCGGTTCCGACCCGGGTGGACGCGCCGGCTCCGCTTCCGAAGTGGCCGCAGGCGAAGTCGTTGCAGCCGGCTTGCTGTCCTTCGCTTCTTCGTGGGAAGCCTCAACCGCCTTCGGCGCGGATTTCGCAGCCGCAGCCGGAGCCGCCCCATGTATTGCCGGATCAGCAGCGGGCGCCGCGGCGGCAGGTTTCGTCGATTCCGTTGGGACAGCGGACGAAGTCGCGATTTTCACGGCCGGCGTTTTCGCGGCCGGAGCGGCAGCTTGAACTGGCGCAGCTTTTCCGCTGCCAGCCTCAATTTCCGTGAGGGCAGCACGCGCTTCTTCCCCGAGATGGCTGTGCGGATAGTGCTTTAGAAAATCTTCGAAGGTGGCCTTCGCCTGCCCGCGGTCATGCAGATCGTTTTTGTAAATGAGCCCGATGGCAAATAGAGCATCGACGCGGTATTTGCTTCCCGGATATTCCCGCCGCAGGAATTCATATTGGCCGACGGCCGCTTGCAGGGTCTTTGCCTCGTGGAACTGGCGGCCCGATTGAGCGAGAAGCTCGGCGACGGCTTCAACGGCGCTATCCGCACGGACCGATCCCGGCGCGCCATAATAGACCGCCCGGTAGGCATCGGTCACCCGCTGGTAGTCGCGCTTGCTGCGCTCTTCCGGCGGGCGCGCGTTCAACGCCTCGCGTAGTTGTTCGGCTTCTTCAAACTGCTTGAGCGCCCGTTGTTTGTTCTCCGCCAGGCTGGTCGCCGCCGCTGGGAATGCCGAGACGAGAATCACCAGTCCGGCCGCAAGCCGGCTGGCCCAGCGCATTCCATTGGCACTTAGCATGAAAGAAGTAGCTAGTAGTTAGCAGCTAGTCGCAAGGGACTGTCATCCTGAGCCCGCGTCCTTTGCGGGCGAAGGATCGATGTACTTTGCGTGCAGCAGGAGAATGCATAGATCCTTCGCCACGCTCAGGATACAAATTCTGCATATTCCTGCTTGCTACCTGCTGCTGACTGCTTGCTACTCACTACTCGTTCGAAATCGTCAATACGCCGTCAGGCCCGCGGAACATCTGAATGGGTGCGGTAAATCCGCGTGACGACCATCCCCCCATGCCCGCGTTATTGCCATAAAAACTGGTGATCTGCTTTACGTAGTTCCTGGTTTCCGGATAATCCGGAACGCCGCCGTGCCGCAGCACCGCCGTCTCGCCGGCGTTATACGCAGCCAGGGAGAGCTTTACATCGCCCCCAAAATCGTCCAGCAAGCCGCGCAGGTGGCGCACGCCTCCGTCCACATTTTCCGCTGGATCGAATGGGTTGTTCACATTCAGCTTGCGCGCGGTTTCCGGCATGAGTTGCATCAGCCCCATGGCGCCCTTGGGCGAAACGGCCTGCGGATTGAAATTCGACTCGACCTTGATAACGGCACGAACCAGGTTGGGATCCACATGGTTACGGGCCGCAGCCTTCTCAATCGCATCGTCGATTTCCGAACGATGCTCGCCAGAGAGTGACGTACGCACGGGGAAGTTGGCAACTGGCAACTGGCGGTTGGCAACTGACTGTTCCACCTCGGCGGCGGCACTTCGCGCTGCCCGCATGGCTGAAGGCGTCGGCGGAGGCACAGGCTTCCAGCGGTGCTCAGTATTGCTCCAATACACCAAAACGCTGGTGCGCCGGGACGAGGAACTGGAACGCCTCGCCTGGTTCTCATGAACCGGGCTTGCATTCACGTACACTCTTCGGCCGTTCTCGTCCTGCACCGCCGCGATGCCATCCAACGCAACGGTATTACTAGTGGCCGCAGGCGGCGCTGGCGCCAGGCTGGGGCTGGAATCGGCCGAAAAAGCTGGCGTAAGCGCGGCCAGTACCAAGCCAAGAATGACACCGGCATTCCAATGAAAGTGTTTCAACACCACCGCCCAACGTGAACGCTTAGCGCATACACGTTTCCCCAGCGTTTTCCACTAACCCAAATGAAAGCCCGGGGTTGCGGAAATTCAACTTAAGGCATATCGATTATAGGAGTACCCATAGTCAGTCACAATCGGGCAATGCCCCCGCGAATCACGTAAGTAACAGGGTAATGGCGGCCTAAAGTAATCGTTTGCAGGACCGCGTATCATATTTCCGTCATGCATATGAAGCTGAAATGGGACCCGGAGGAGGCGGTAAAGCACCTCTGTCGGGCCGACGAAAAACTGGCGGCGGTGATCGAATGCTGCGGGCCCTGCCGCATTGTTCCCC
>JBEKOS010000004.1:0-29164 GCA_049521535.1 Terriglobales bacterium
TTCAGGTCGATAACCACATCGGCAAACGCGCGCGCGTAGCGCATGGCGAGGGATGCCATCGGCTATTGACCGTCCTTTCCGAGGCCGCCTGAGCCGCCCGGGCCTGAAGCAAGCTGGCCAACGAAGCCGCGCACCAGTGCGCGATCGGTAGCGGCATCGACCTGAGCGCCAATGCGCTGCTCCGCCAGATTGACGGCCAGGTCAGCCGCAAACGCCTTCAGTTCGCGGCGTGCAAACTTGGCAGCTGCAGTAATTTCGGATTCGGCAGCCGTGACAATGCGCTGTTTCTCCTCTTCGGCAGCAGCCAAAATGCGCTGCTCTTCGGCAGCCGCGTCCTGCTCGGCGGCGCTGCGCATCGAGGCAACTTCCGTGTCGAGTCGCGAGAGACGGGATTCAATTTCGGCCAGGCGGCGGTCAGCCTCCTCACTGGCTTTACGGGCTTCCTGGATTTCCCGCTGGATCTCTTTCGTGCGCCCGCGAAACATCCCCGGCAAATTCTTCTTCAAAGCAAAAACGATCAGCGCCGCCAGCAGGCCAAAATCGAAGATCACCGCTATCCAGTAGCCCCTCGCAGGCTCCACATGAATCTGCGAGGACATCCACTTCAGCAGCGGGCCTCCAAACTTCAGCTCCTTTTCCATTAATTCCTGGGCATTTTCGCCCTTTTCTTCTGCCCTGTGTTCGGCCGCCTTGGACTCCTGTGCGAGGGGACGTTCAAATTTCTGATTTATGTCGGCCGGCTGCTGGGCAGATCTCTGGGCTGGCTGGCTGGCCTCCGCTGCCGGCGCCTGTTGTGCGAAGGAAACAGCAGCAAACAACAAGCAGCAGGAAAGCAGCGGGAGGCAAGTAGCTGACGGCCATGCGGAGCAAGCCCGTCTAACACGAAGCGCGGACGGCGAAACGGCTGCGTTCATTGCGTTCCACCTGCGGGCTGTTGCGACGCTCTTGCCTGGCGTAAAACGCTGTTGATGACCTCGCCCGCCAGTCGCTCGGCCTCGCCCCGCAATCCGTTCTTGGATTGCTCGACGTCCGCTGCCAGCGCAGTCTTGTTCTGCTTGACCAGTGCATCTGCATGGGCACGGGCCTCGGCCGTGGCCGTGGCACGCGTCTGCAATATCTTCTGGCGGCGCGCCTCTTGCGCCTTGAAGACGCTGACGCGGGCCTCGCGCAGGCGGTTCTCATACTCCGCCGTGCGGGCCTCGGCGGCGGCGATGTCAGCACGTGCCTTTTCCATGGCGCCTTCGGTGCGCGCGCGGCGCTCGGCTAACACCTTCTCCAGCGGCTTGTGCACAAGGGTGCCGTAGGCCACATAAAGGATCAGGAAAAGGACAATGGTCGGAACCGATCCGAGCAGTAATCCGCCCAATTGCCTGAGGGTTTCTTCCATGACGTACAGAGGTTACGAGACGGTAAGAACTAAGTTAGCACCCGCATTTGGTGGGTGTCAACGAGTTCTGATCCGCTAGATCCGCTAAGTCCGCGTCAATCAGCGGCGAAAGTCTCATCTCGAATTGGCGGTCGGCGAGGGAGGCTTGTAAAATAAACCATGATTCATTTTCCTGTCCCCGAAGCTCTTACTTTTGACGATGTATTACTTCTGCCTGCGCGCAGCGAGGTGGTCCCGTCCTCCGTCAGCACCAAAACGCGCCTTACCCGTGATATTGAGCTAAATATCCCCATCATTAGCGCCGCTATGGACACCGTGACCGAAGGGCACATGGCAATTGCGCTGGCGCAGCACGGCGGTCTGGGCATCATTCACCGCAATCTCACGATCGAGCAGCAGGCCGGCGAAGTGGACAAGGTCAAGCGTTCGGAAAGCGGTATGATTGTCGATCCCATTACCATGTCGCCGGATGACAAAGTCGCCGACGCCGTGGAGGCCATGCGCCGCTACCGTATCTCCGGCGTGCCGGTGACCAAGAAAGGCAAGCTGGTCGGCATCCTGACGAATCGTGACCTGCGTTTTGAGACCCGCACCGACATCCCAATCCGCAATGTCATGACCAAGGAGAACCTCATCACGGTTCCGGTGGGGACCACTCTGCAGGAAGCCGAGGCCATCCTGCACCGTCACCGCGTGGAGAAGCTGCTGGTGGTCAACGACAAGTACGAACTCAAGGGCCTGATCACGGTCAAGGACATCCAGAAAAAACTTAAGTATCCAAATGCCGCCAAGGATTCGCAGGGACGCCTCCGCGTCGGCGGCGCGATCGGCGCCTCCGGTGATTTTCTGGAGCGAGCTCAGGAGTTGGTAAAGACCAAGGTAGACGTGCTTGCCATCGACAGCGCACACGGCCATTCCCATGGAGTAATGGAAGCGATAAAGGCCGTAAAGGCCAAGCTGCCACACGTTGCCCTGATTGCCGGCAATGTCGCCACTTTCGAGGGCGCCAGTGACCTGGTGCGTTGCGGCGCGGATGCCATCAAAGTCGGCATTGGGCCCGGCTCCATCTGCACTACGCGCATTGTCACCGGGGTAGGCGTGCCGCAGATTACAGCCATCGCTGAAGCCTACCGCGCCACCAAGGACGCCGGCATCCCCGTGATTGCCGACGGCGGTATCAAGTACTCCGGCGACATCACCAAGGCGCTGGCGGCAGGCGCGTCCGTGGTAATGATCGGCTCCCTGCTGGCCGGCACCGACGAGAGCCCGGGAGAAACCATCCTGTACCAGGGCCGATCCTTCAAGTCTTATCGCGGCATGGGCTCGATTTCCGCCATGGCCGCCGGTTCGAGCGATCGTTACTTCCAATCGACCGGAGATGGCGATAACAACGACGACTCTTCCACCAGCGTCATTGAAGAGGCGGAGCAGAACCGACTGTCCAAGCTGGTTCCGGAGGGCATTGAAGGACGCGTTCCGCATCGCGGATCAGTCGCCATGGTAGTGCACCAGATGGTAGGCGGCCTGCGCTCCGGCATGGGCTACTGCGGCGCCGGCAGCATTCCCGACCTTCAGCAGAAATCGCGCTTTGCCCGCATCAGCGGCGCCGGCCTGCGCGAAAGCCACGTGCATGACGTCATCATCACGCGCGAAGCTCCCAATTACCGGGTCGAGTAGATGCTCAAAACCTCTTCACCGCAGAGGACGCAGAGAACGCAGAGGGGGAAAGGAAGATTTTGAGACCTCGCGACCCGGCGACCCGGCGAGCGCAACGCGGATTTGCGTCCTTAGTCAGCGCCTGGCTGCCGGTAGCATTCTGGCTTTGCGTCATTGCTCTGGAATCTACTGACCTGATGTCGTCGCAGCATACCGGGCACTGGACGTATGCGCTGTTGACGGCGATCTTCGGACCCATCGATCAGCAGCGGTTCGAGGTCTTCCACTTCCTCTTGCGCAAGACCGGGCATTTTGCAGGCTACGGAATTTTGTCGTTGCTGACTTTTCGCGCCGTGCGAATCAGCTTTCCTCTCACCCTCGTCCGCATGTGCGCCTCGTCGGTGGCGTTCAGCGGCGTCGTCGCGGCGTTGGACGAGTGGCACCAGACTTACATTCCTTCTCGCACCGGCTCGGTCCAGGATGTGATGTTGGATACGTTTGCCGCAGCTTGTACGATGGCGGTCGTGATGGTTAAGACCTCTTCACCACAGAGGACGCAAAGGACACAGAGGAAAATTAGGAATCAAGAATGAATTACCTCAAGTGGATACAGCGCGCCGTGCACTCTTCGCCCCTGGTGGTTCATTTTCACGAATTCTTCACTCTTTTCTTTCCTCTGCGTCCTTTGCGTCCTTTGCGGTGAATGCCTACTGCGCCGGCGAAAACACCATCAAACGAAACGTCCCCGGCTTGATGGGAGGACGTTTTTCGCCTTCCGGCTTGGGACCGAAATCGGCGGTCACCAGAAACACGCGGTGCGTCTTGGGATCAAGCGCCATGGTACGCGCGCCCTTCGCTGTCTCTACGTTCCCCGCAACGCTGAAGTCCTTTCCCTTCGCCTGCACCACGGTCAGCGTGCCGGCGCCGTTGGAGGCGAAGGCGCGATGCAACTCGGGATCGAAGCCGGCGGCATCGGTGCCATCGCCAGTCGGCAGAGTGGCCAGCACCTTGCCGGATTCGGTATCAAGCACCATCATTTTCGAGTTGCCGCATACAGAAAATAAGTGGTGTTCCTTCTCGTCGATGGCCAATCCCGAGGGCTCCTCGCAATCGGGCAGCTTCCAGCGCGCCGTTGCCTTCCAGGTCTTCGAATCAATGACCGCGATCTCACCTGCGTCCTCCACGTTCACGTAAACGTGGCCCTTGTCTGCGGCGGCAAATTCCAGCTTGCCGCCCAGAGGAATGGTCGCATCCACCTTGAATGACTCAGGATTTATCACCATCAAGTCCTTGCTATGGCCGTTCATTACGATGACGCGTTGGGAATGCTCGTCGTAAATGATGGCATCCGGACCGTCTCCGGCCTTGATGTCCTGAATCGGCTTGAGCGTCTTCAGGTCAAATGCCGTAACGGTTCCGGCGCGGCCGTTGGTGGAAAAGCCGTGTCCCGAGGCAGTGGCGATAGCCACGCCATGCGCACCATTGGCGGGGACCGAACCTAGCTGCTGACCATTGTCAGTGTTGATCACCAGGAACTGCGTGCCGTGGGCGATGAACAAGCGGTTGCCGTCGGCGTCCCAGGCAAGATAGTCCCAGCCGCCCTCGCCGGCAAGCGGGAACTCGTTGGTTTTTTTATAAAGCGGTGCATCAGCGGCAAGCAGAAAAGCGGATGCAATGACAAGCAATGCGAGCAGAACAGATAGTCTTTTCATAAATAACCTGAACCACAGAGTGTTAATCATAGATTGTAATCCGATGGCCTTCTCCTGCAAGATAAAGCCTTGAAGGCCCATCCGAAATGCCCTAGCCACCGCCAGGAGATTAGTCCACTATCGGCCCGAATGTGGAGCCCGCCGGCGCATTTAACGTAGTGGTACTCCCGACAAGAAATACCGCCGGCTTTGGAGCGCCTCCGTTCACGAGTTGAGATTGAGTGAATAAAGCTGCGCCGAAAGGAGTCATGGAATTGACTACCGTCAAATCGCCGAGGTTGTCAAAAGCAATGCCGTTCGGTGAGTTGAGGGTGGTGTTCCCCCCATCCACCGTCGGATATAGACTCACTACCGGAACGGGAGAGCCGCTCGTGCCAAGTACCGAGATCGGGAATTCAACGACGGTATTTGGAGAACTTGCGTTGCTGGACCAGAGACTGCCGCCGTTGTCGAAAGCCAGCGCCCAGGGCGCCTGGATTGAGCCGTTTCCATCGTCGGACAGCATGACGTCGGGAGTGAGTGTATACGTCCCGCTGCTCATGGGCAGATTGCCGGCCAGGAACTCATAAATGCAGGTAGAGGCGTTGTTCGCCACCCACAAATCACCTGACGAATCGAAAGTGATACCCAGGGCACCCATGAAGCCCGCTGAAATGCAGATATTGGCTGCTGCATTGGAGTTACTGGCCGTGAGCTGCGCCGCGGTGAACTCGAACACTTCATTGGCAACGCTGTCGCTCACCCACAGACTGCCGCTTGTATCGAAGACGGCCTGCTGTGGAAACATAAAGCTCGGCGAATTGATGACGATATTAGGTATCGGACTGTTGTTAGTACCGAGGGCAGAAAGCTGGGCAGCGGTGAACTGATAAAGAGCAGGTGCGATCGTCCCTCCCTTCGCGACTGTGCCGCCATCGATCACCCAGAGATTTCCACCTGAGTCAAAGACTACTCCTTGAGGGGCGCCGAAGGAACCGCTGTTGTTGATCAGGTGCGGCGCCACCGCGCTGGCGGTTAGCGAAAACTGCGACGGCACAAACTCCACGACGTTGGTCCCATTCGCCACCCACAAGGCCTTGCTGATAGCTGCATTATTAAAGGTGGAATTGGCATTGCTTGAGCAACCGACTGCGGCATGGATCAAAAGCGCCAGGAACGCCAGAGCCAACCGGTGTATTGACCCAACCCTACTGCCTGTTATTTTCATGTGCTCCTCACAGGACTAAATTCGCGCGGCTCGCAGGCAACGCCGGACGACCATCCGCGCCCGAGCTCTTACTTTTTCTCTCTTGGCGGCGACCAGCGAAGCCCGACCTGGATGGTCGGCCCATAGTATTCCCTTTGCAGCACATATTGCGGGCTGCCCATATAAAAGCCGAAAACCTCATTGGTAAGGTTCAGCCCTGCCAGTTGAAACGTGAAGCCCCTTGGCATCTTGAAGCTGGCTTGGGCATCGAGCTGGAAATGTGGGTAGAAGTAGACGTCACCCGCCGGGCCCTTCGGTCCCAAATAGCTGGGATCCCCAGCGGTTGTGTATGCATACTGGTAAATGCTGGAGCCGTTGTACGTCATGCCCACGCTTACGAACAGCCGCCCACGGGTATAGGTGGGGGTTATGTTGTAAAGGTTCGACGCTTGGCGCTGCAGGTCGGGACGCGAGCACAAGAAGGTTGGCAGCCCTTCCGCCGCACAACCAGTGCGCCCGGGAAGATCCGCCGCCTCGGAGCCCGTCCAGGTGTAGTTGGCAGAAATCGCGAGGCCGCGCATCAAGCCGGGCAGAAAGGCAAGGTATTGCTGGTAACTCAATTCCAGTCCGTAAAGTTTGGCGCTGGCGCCATTCTGCCATTGGGTTTCATTGCACCCATTTGTTTGACTTGCCGGACATTCCGGAAATTGTGCATTTGATGTCGGGAACAGAAATTGGTAGAGAGGCGTGCTCAGATCTTTGTAAAAGACCCCACCCTGCACGACGCCGAGCGGTTTCAAATAATGTTCATAGAGCAGGTCGAAGTTGTTAGCGTGCTCCGGTTTCAAGGCAGGATTGCCAACGCTGACATTGTAAGGATTTGTGCTCTCGTCCAACTGTACATAAGGCACCAATTCCATTGGGTCCGGCCTCGAAATTCCACGTCCGTAAAAGGCGCGAATGGCGGAGTCGTCGGTGAGCCGGTAGCGCAAATTCGCAGAAGGTAGCACATCCACATAGGTGTAACCGCTTGTAACCGAGGCTAGGCCCGAATAGTTCCCATTGGCGTCGTTGGTGACCACATAGCCTTGAGTGCCGAGTTGCGTTCCTTCGAAGCGGACCCCGGCCTGCAATCGGAAGCGCCCCAAGTCGATGGTATCCATCACGTAGCCCGCCGAAACGCGCTGCACGAGGTCGAAATTGGAAGGATAGGAATTCAGGTTGGTTAAGCCCTGATCGAGATAGAAATACTGGGGATTGGCCTTGAAGAAAGACTGTACCGCGAAGTAGTCTGTCAACGGTCCCAATGTGTAATTGCCGTTGTAGTAATTGTTATTGGTGAAGGTTGACGGAAACATGTTGCCCTGGAAGACAGGCAGGGCGCTCGGCTGTGACGAACAGTTTGCCAGGGGCACGTCGATCGGGCAATACTCCGGCGAGATGGCGTTTTGTCCCTTATGCTCATTGCGCACATTGGCGCCGATTTGGAAAGTCGAGAGATGCGATCCGATGTGAAAGTTCCTCGCGTAGGAAATGTCACCCGCCAGATTGACCTGGGCTGTGATGCCTGAGGTCCCGATGTAGTCCTTCAAGCCGTATTGATTCAATCCGGCGAAAACAGGATTGCAGCCGGTCCATTGCGGGAGGTTGGGATTGATGGTGGCGGTCGGACTGTACACGCAAGAAGTAAGAGAGCTGAGCGAACTGCTCGTCAGCGGCGCAAAGTCTACGCCGGGGTTTCCGGCGGCGGCGGTTTGGCTGGAGCGGGAAGCGGAAAAATTCCAAGCCAACCAGGACGACGCAAAAACGTGCTTGGCGCCCATCGAGGCGCTGGCGATCTGATAATCCGGCGCGCGGTTTTCATTGTTGTACGTAGGCGCGCTTCCATTATTGAGCGAGTAAACCCATTTATTGCCGTAATCCGCAAAATCAGAGAACAAGCCGCGAAGGTAAATGCTGGATCCATCCCCCAGCTTGTAATCCGCACTGCCCGCAAAGCCGAAGCGGGTGCGGTCGTAGGCATATTCACGGATGTCCATACTGTCATACAACGGGGTCCTTGAAGCCGGGTCGGGCGCGGGTTCGAGATCGTCAATGCCGCGATTATTGAAATCGTAGCTTCCGCCGAGCAAAATCCCCCAGCGCTTGTCGGGGCCAAACCGCTGACCGATGGTGCCGTCAAACAGGTCCATATAGCGCCCGCCTTCAATCGGCGTGTATCCCCCAATCCCGCCGATATCGATGGTTGGCTGGTCGCCAGCGGTCTTGGTGACCAGATTGACGGAACCGCCGATGGCATTTGCATCCATATTGGCGGACAGGGTCTTGCTGATTTCGATGGAATCCACCAGATTTGCCGGAATCGTATCCAGCTTTACCTCGCTGACGCCAGCTTCGGGGGAGGGAATACTGATGCCGTCGATCGTGAGGTTGTTCAATCGCGGCTC
The DNA here is from genome assembly GCA_049521535.1 of Terriglobales bacterium. Lineage (GTDB taxonomy): Bacteria > Acidobacteriota > Terriglobia > Terriglobales > Acidobacteriaceae > CAZUCM01. The sequence continues at coordinate 8,389 of JBEKOS010000004.1, forward strand.
CGCCCCGCGAATTTGGATGTATTTGCCTTCGCCTTCGTCGCGCTCTAGCGAAACTCCGGGCATGCGGCCGGCCGCGTCCGCAATGGTGGCATTGGGGAGACTGTTGATTGCTTCGTTAGACTGAACCTGGAGAATGTTATCGGCGGCAATTTCGCGATTGATCGCTTCGGCTTCGCTGAGCGGCCGTTCCGCCGTAACCGTGATGGATTGATTTTGCGCCGCAACCTGCATCACGGACTCGAGCCTCGTCGTTTTCCCAGCCGTTACGGTAACCTTCTTCGAAAATGGTGTAAACCCAACGTAGCTAACAGTCAGGTCGTATTCGCCAGGAGCAAGACCTGTAATCAGGAACTCACCGATACTGTTGCTGATGCTGTATGCATCCTTTTGGGCCAAAGTGATGCGGGCGCCCTGAAGCACGGCACCTGCAGTGTCTGCCACGCGCCCGCCGATGCTGCCCGTGGCAGATTGGGAGAAAGCTGGGACTGCCGCGATACTGAGTACTGTTGCCACGGCAACCAAAGGGATGAGAAGTCTGCGCGACATTGCGGATCCTCCATGAAATGGAGCGGCTATGTAAGGCGTGAAAAGTCGAACTACTGCAACGCTCGCCGTACTGGCGATTCTTCAAGGTGAGTATGAATGGGAGGTTAATACGCTATTACAATCTGATTAATGTTGAACCAGTCGCAGGCTTGGCACCATCTTGCCTAATATTTTCGTGAGACACTCAGTCTTTGAATCACGCTAAGCAAAAACTTCGGAACCAAGGTTGATCATGCTACGCAGACGCGAAATCCTGGAACTCTTGGCAGTTGGCCTCATCATCGCCCTTGCCGTCGCGCTATTATCAGCGGCGTCACCACAGCCTGATGCTCCTGCCGTTCGAAAGTCGCCCATAGAGCTGCACCCGGCACTTTCCGTACCCTTCAAGTTTATTGCCTATGGGGATACGCGGTTTACTGATCCTGCGGACACCGATGCGGCGAATGCCCAAGTGCGCCAAGCGCTCGTGCGAGCCATCGCCGATGCACAGTCCGAATTTGTTCTTATCGGCGGCGACATCACTTACCGGGGAGCCGAGGCAGCGGATTGGCAGGTATATGACAAAGAAACAGCCGTTTGGCGCGAAAAGAAACTGACGGTACTTCCGGTGCTGGGAAACCACGATCTGAAAGGCAAATTGGAAAAGTGCCTGGCCAACTATTTTCAGCGCTTCCCGGTTCTGGAAGGAAGCCGCTACTATTCCATTCGGGCTGCAAACGTGCTGATGTTCGTCCTCGACAGCTCCGAGGATGAAGCCACGGGGCCACAGGGCGAATGGCTGAAGAGCCGGCTCAATGATCTGTCAAAGGAGATAGATTTCGTAATCGTGGTACTACATCATCCTCCCTACACCAGTTCGTCCGATGAGAAGCTCTTTGGCGGAGGACACAGCGCGAGGCCACGCGAAAAGGAGTTGGCGGAACTTCTGGAAACCACCCAAGAGAAAATACGGCCGCGCGTGGTGCTCATCAGCTCTCACGTGCACAACTATGAACGACAGGAACACGGCGGCGTGACCTACTTTGTAACCGGCGGCGGCGGCGCGCATGCGTATCCCATCGAACGCAAACCTTCCGATCTTTTCCAGAGTCATGACATCAATTACCACTACATATCGGTCGAAGTCGACCACGGTAAGCTGAAAGCCACCATGAACCGGCTGGTAATGCAGGATGGCCGCCCCATCTGGACGCAGCCCGATACGGCGACAATTGTCGCATCGCGATGATAGCCACTGCCTGGATTACGGCTCAAAGCCCTGAGGAACATCAGCAAGTGCCTGGCAGACGATTAAGATAAGAAAGTGCAACGCAGGGTATTCTGGATCGCCTTCACGGTGCTGGGGTTGATCGCCGACTTTACGCTGCCGCTTTGGTGGGCGCTGGGGGCGACCATCCCAATCATTTTCGCTAGCTGGTGGCTGGCGTATGGCAGCGAGTGGTTTGATTAACGATGCATTATCGCCCCACGGCTCGCCTGGGCAGGCGCAGATTTACTCAGATAGACGCTGGTCAAACGACGGCCGAGACGACCGCCGCAACAGCCGACGAGACGCGTCAGAGGGCGGATGAAGAAACCAGCAAACAGCAGTAAGCAATAAGTCGCAAGTGGAAAGTCCCACCGCAGGGTAGCAACGGAAGCGGAGAAAGACGGCATCTTCCCTGAAAATCTCCTTGACTATTGCCTGGCGCCGTTCTAAAAAAGACACAAGCCGAGATTTTGGGAACACCCCGCTTCACGAAAGCACGGTAAGTGATATTGCGTATGCATGGACGCCTTCGAGGCGGTCATGACCCACGCCGAAAGAGATCAAGCTGTTCCTGAAATTCCTGGCCCAGGCACGCGTTTGGGATAGCCGCGCTTGCGGTAGCCCGGAACGTCAAGACCGCGTCCAGTCGCCATCCTGAGGAGGAACTATGACGCTTACCAGCACCGCTTTTTCGTACGGCGAGAAGATTCCCGAGCAGTTCACCGGCGACGGGCAGAATATGTCTCCCGAGCTTTCGTGGACGGGCGCTTCCCAGCAGACAGAGTCCTTCGTCCTGGTCCTGCACGACCCGGACGCTCCCCAGGACAATGGCTTCGTTCACTGGGTGGTCTACAACATCCCGCCAACGGTGAACCACATCGCAGAGAATGTAGCCAGGGACGCTTCCGTTCCAGAGTTGGGAATGCAGGGCAAGAACGACGGCGGCGAGATCGGATATGCGGGGCCGTGTCCTCCGCGGGGCACGCATCATTATTTTGCCCGGCTCTATGCGTTGCGAGCGAAGCTCGACCTGCAACCCGGAGCTGCCTACCGGGAGGTGAGCATGGCAATGCAGGGAAAAGTCATCGAGCAAGCCCAGTTGATGGGAACCTACGAAAAAACGCGCAAGGCCGCGTAGGAGAAAAGTCGCCGCAGATTTGCGCGGCTGAAACGCAGATTAGGAAAGCATATCATCGCAGAGGCGCGGGGGACGCTGAGCGTTTCACTGCGGGTAAATGGCGTCTATCTTGGCCGCCATGATGAAATCGCTCTCGGTCAGGCCATCAATTTTGTGCGTCCACAAAGACACCTTGGCCTTGCCCCACGACAAGAGAATGTCGGGATGGTGGCCCTGCTGCTCTGCGATTTCGCCTGTTTGATTGACAAACGCCAAGGCCGCCCGGAAATCGGGAAAGGTGAAGGTACGGTTGATGCGGCGGCCTGCGGCCAGCTTCCACTCTGGTACTTCGCGGAGAAACGATTCCAGCTTTCTTCCCTTGAGCGGCGGCACGCCGCCGCGGCAGGGAACGCAGGTCTTGCTGGAAAGATCCGACATAAGAAATCTCCTGCGGATTTTCTGTCGTCCCTGCGGGACTCGATCACTTTTCCCCGCCAACCCGCGGCTCCCGCTTCCGCCTCGCTGCACTCAGCGTCAGCGTCCACCGTGGGCTATGTTCGTTCGTGCCTCCGGCACTCCCAAAGAAACACAGTGCTGTTCAGCTTGGAGGATTACGCTTGCTGTTCAGCTTAGAGAATGCGTTTGCTACTCAGCTTTTGGCGTTCCGCCGCCGCCTTCAGGGCCAGCCTCGGGCGGTTGCTGTGCCTGGGCCTCTTCCATCGCCTTTCTGGTCTCTTCGGCACGCTTGGCACGGACTTCGGCACGCTTCTTGCGCTTCTCTTCCTGCACCACTTCGCTGCCCAACAGCTCAATAAACGCGATTTCGCCGCCATCGCCGCGGCGCACACCGCCCTTGATGATGCGTGAATAGCCGCCGTTACGGTCGCCCATGCGCGGGGCAATGGTGTCGAAGAGCTTGTCGACCGCCTCGCGAGTCATCAGGTACCCGAGGGCGAGCCGGCGCGCGGCCACATCGCCCCGCTTGCCCAGAGTGATCATTTTCTCCACCTGGGGGCGCACTGCCTTGGCCTTGGTGATGGTGGTTTGCACCCGCTCTTCCAGGATCACCGAGGTCGCCAGGTTGCGCAGCAATGCGCGGCGATGCGAAGTGTTTCGTCCGAGTTTGAAGCCTGCTTTACGATGACGCATTTTCCCAGTCTCCAGTTGTCCGTCGTCAAAAACCAGCCGTTGGCTGTTGGTCGTTGGTCGTTCGCAAAACCTCGCGCAAACATCCTGTGCGGACAAAGCCAAACGGCCAACGACTGCCGACTAGCGATTTCCGTTATTCCTCTTCTTCGTTCTCGACCTCGTCACCGTCGTAGGCCGGCAGGGAAGAGGAGCCATACGAACTGGTCTGTCCGCTGCCGGGGATGGGATTGCCGTGCTCGTCAATCTTCATGCCCAGGCTCAGGCCCATGTTCGTCAGGATTTCCTTGATTTCGTTCAGCGACTTGCGGCCGAAATTCTTCGTCTTGAGCATCTCAGCTTCGGTTTTTACGATGAGTTCGCCGATCGTCTGGATATTTGCGTTCTTCAGGCAGTTGTAGCTGCGAACGCTGAGTTCCAGTTCTTCGACCGAGCGGTTCAGGTTCTCATTGCGGATCTCCGGCTTGCGATCGTCGCCGCCCAGGGCCGCTTCCAGCTCTTCCTCGAAGTTGATGAAGATATTCATGTGGTCCTTCAGCAGCTTCGCCGCCAGGCCAACCGCGTCGGCCGGAGGCACGGAACCGTTGGTCCACACTTCCAGGGTGAGCTTGTCGTAATCGGTGATCTGCCCGAGGCGGGCCGCTTCCACGGTGTAATTGCACTTGCGCACCGGCGAGTGCACGGAATCGATGGGGATAAATCCCAAGCCGAGGTCTTCTTCAAAATTCTTATCGGCGCTCACATAGCCGCGCCCACGTTTCAGCCGCATTTCGATATCGAGTTTGCCGCCTTCGCTGACGGTCGCCAGGTATACGTTTTTGTCGAGAATTTCGACTTCGGCGTCGGCTTCGATCATTCCGCTGGTGACCACTCCTGCCTGATCGGCCTTAAGGTAAATCGCCTTGGGCCCGTCGCCATTGAGTTTGAAGGGAACCTGCTTGAGGTTCAGGATGATGTCCGTGGCGTCCTCAACTACGCCAGGTATCGATTGAAACTCGTGGAGCACGCCCTCGATTTTGACGGCGGTAACGGCAGCACCCTCGATGGAACTTAGTGCCACACGACGGAGCGCGTTCCCAATGGTAGTGCCAAAGCCGCGCTCGAAGGGCTGCGCCCAGAAGCGGCCATAGCGATCGGTAAGAGTTTCGGTGTCAACAGCAAGTCGTTTTGGCTTTTGAAAGCCCTTCCATAACATGACCATGTAGTATTTCTCCTTCCGGCCCTATGGCTCTCGGCGACTACCCGCGGACCTGAACGCGGGATGAACATCGCCATGGCTGCTCGGGCTGCGGAACAGGCCAGGGACGGTAGCTAGTAGCCAGCAGTTAGTAGCCAGGAAAGAACCTTACCTTGACTACTAGCTACCAGCTACTGACTACTTGCTACTTCTACTTCGAATACAATTCGACGATGAGTTGTTCGTTCACCGGCTGATTAATGTCTTCGCGCTTCGGCAACGCCAGCACGCGACCCTGGTAATTTTCGCGATCGATCTCGAGCCAGGTGGGCGGAGCCTGATGCGCGGCAAACTCCTTAGCCGTCTCCAGAATCGGAATCTTGCGGCTACCCTCGCGGATGATGACCTCGTCGCCGGCCTTAACCTGGAAGGATGGAATGTTCACCTTCCGCCCATTGACGGCCACATGGCCGTGGCGCACCAATTGGCGGGCCTGGCGGCGTGAAATGCCGAAGCCCAGGCGGTAGACCACATTGTCCAGGCGACGTTCCAATTGCTGCAAGAGCAGCTCACCGGTAACGCCTGTCCTGCGGGCCGCGGTCTCATAGTAGGTGCGGAACTGGCTTTCCAGGACGAAATACATGCGCTTGGTTTTCTGCTTCTCGCGCAGTTGCAAGCCGTATCCCACCACTTTGGCGCGACGGTCTTTACCGTGCTGCCCGGGGGCAAAGTTGCGCTTCTCGATGGCGCATTTATCGGTATAGCACTTCGGCCCTTTCAGAAAGAGCTTCATGCCTTCCCGCCGGCAGAGCCGGCATACTGCATCTTTGTAACGTGCCAAGTTTCCTCCAATTTATAGTTGGCACCTTGTAATTGGTAACCTAGGGAATCGACTGCCCGCAACTTGCCCGCGCAGTCCAATCAAAAATTACCAGTTCTCAAATTGCCATAGACTCATGATCGGTTTACGGGACTTGGCGGTCCTTTCTTCCCGATCAGTTAATTTTGTAATTGGGCAATTGAGAAATTGCGCAATTGAAAGCCGGCCCGGCGTCCCGGGGTTTCTAAAATTACCCAATTTCTCAATTACCCAATTCCTCAATCGCTTCTACACTCTCCGCTTTTTTGGCGGACGACAACCGTTATGCGGCACCGGGGTGACGTCGCGAATAGTGCGAACTTCCAGACCTGCCGCGGCCAGGGCACGAATCGCTGATTCACGTCCGGAACCTGGTCCGGAGACGCGGACCTCCACCGTCCTCATGCCGTGATCGCGCGCCTGATTGGCGGCGTTCATCGCGGCCTGTTGCGCGGCAAAGGGCGTTCCTTTGCGAGAACCGCGGAACCCTAGCGAGCCGGAACTCTTCCAGGCCACCACATTGCCTTGCTGGTCGGTAATCGTAACCAGCGTGTTGTTAAAGGAGGCCTGGACGAACACCACGCCATAGGGAACATTCTTGCGTTCCTTGCGCTTGAATTGCTTCTTCTTGCCTTTGGCGCCGCCCGCCGCAGCGGGGGCTGATCCGGTTGCTTTTGCCATAGTCTTTGTCTTTGCCTATCGCGTTATGCCTGCGCCTATGTCTTGGCGGCAGTTTTCTTCTTCGCCGCCACCGTGCCCCGGCGCGGACCCTTGCGGGTACGCGCGTTGGTGTGGGTGCGCTGCCCGCGCACCGGCAGATTGCGGCGATGACGAAACCCCCGATACGAACCGATTTCAATCAGCCGCTTGATGTGCATGGAGACGTCCTTGCGCAGGTCGCCTTCCACGTTTCCTTCCGCTTCCAGGATCTGGCGGATGCGGTTCACTTCCTCTTCGCTCAAATCCTGCACGCGCTTGTTTCCATCTATCGCGGCCGCCGCCAGAATTTTGGCCGCGCGCGGCTGCCCGATGCCGTAGATATAGGTGAGCGCAATGCGCGCCTGCTTGTTACGCGGTAAGTCGATGCCAGCAATACGAGCCATATAACCCCAGTCGTCAGTCTTTAGTCGTTCGCAGCGAGGAGTTGGTTAGCCTTGCCGCTGTTTGTGCTTTGAATTTTCGCAAATCACCCGCACCACGCCCTTGCGGCGGATGACCTTGCATTTGTCGCAAATTTTCTTGACGGATGCCCGTACCTTCATTACCAGTCTCCAGTCGCCGGTTCTAAATCCACCGAACCGCCCGTCGTTGCTGACGAGCTGCACAGAGTGTTCGGCAACCCTACTTATACCGATAAACAATCCGGCCCCGGGTCAAGTCATACGGCGAGAGTTCGACCGCAACCCGATCCCCGGGAAGAATGCGAATAAAGTTCTTTCGCATCTTGCCGGACACGTGAGCCAGGACCTGATGCTTGCTTTCCAGCTCCACCTTGAACATCGCATTAGGCAGCGGTTCAATCACCACCGCCATTACTTCAATCGCATCTTCCTTGCTCATGAAAACTCAGTCTTCAGCTACTTGGTCAAAATTTCAGGGCCCTTGGAAGTTACGGCCACGCAATGCTCAAAGTGCGCGCTGTAACTGCCATCGCAACTTACTGCCGTCCACTTGTCGTCCAGCATTCTGGCGCCAGGCTTGCCGGCGTTTACCATCGGCTCAATGGCTATCACCATTCCCTCTTTAAGCTTCGGTCCATAGCCCGGAGTGCCGTAATTCGGCACCTGCGGATCTTCGTGCAGCTTGGTGCCGATGCCGTGCCCGACAAAATCGCGCACTACGCTGAATCCGTTGGCTTCCACAAGCTGCTGTACCGCCGCACCTACGTCCCCGATGGTATTGCCCACGCGCGCCGCCGCGATGCCGCGATATAACGATTCCTCGGTGATTGCCAAAAGCTTCACCAGATCGGGCGCCAACTCGCCTACCGGCACGGTAATGGCCGCATCCCCGTAATAGCCGTCCAGCACCACGCCACAATCAATCGAAACCAAATCCCCGGATTTCAGCACCCGCTTGGGGTTCGGAATGCCGTGAATGATCTCCTGATTGATCGAAGTGCAAAGCACGCAAGGATAATCCATATAACCCTTGAATGCCGGCTTCGCGCCCAGTTCCCGAATCTTCTTTTCCGCGGCCCGTTCCAGGTCCATGGTGGAAATACCGGGCGCCACCATGTCCCGTAGCATGTCCAAAACCTGCCGAACCACGTGCCCGCTGCGGCGCATCTTTGCCAGTTCCGCGGACGATTTACACAGTATGGCCATGCTCAATTGCCGCAATCACTTCTTTCGCCACGATCGCCGGGTCCCGATCTCCATCCAGCGCCCGCAGACGGCCCTGGGAGCCGTAATACTCCGTCAGGGGAAGCGTCTGGCGTTCATACGCTTTCAGACGTTCGGAAATCACATCCTCGCTGTCATCCTTGCGTGTGCCGAGCTTTGCGCCATCAATATCGCAGGCGTCAGGCACGCGGGGAGGCTGGAAGTTGACGTTATAGATCCTTCCACAGGTGGGACAGGTACGGCGGCCGGTCAAACGTCTCAGCAATTGATTATAACCGACTGCGATTTCGATCACAATCGGCGGCAGCTTCGCGCATCCCTGGTTTTCAAAGAGCTTTCCGCCGAGAAATTCATCAAGCCAGCGGGCCTGTGTCACCGTGCGCGGAAAACCATCGAGGATGAACCCTCGCGCAGCATCCGGCTGCAGCAACCTCTGCGCCACCATATCGCAAACCAACTGATCAGGAACCAGATCACCGCGATCCATGATAGCTTTGGCCTGCTTACCCAGTTCACTGCCGTTAGCAACATTTGCCCGCAAGATGTCTCCCGTTGAGATTTGTGGTATGCCGTAAACTTCGGCAATCTGCTTGGCTTGCGTACCCTTGCCGGCGCCGGGGGCACCCAGCAGAATGATCGGGCCTACGCACTTTGCCACGGGTTGTGAGTTGGCTGCTGCCATAACCTTTGTCACCATGCACGCCGCCCGCGAATCCGTCCACTGCGCGGGGTGAAGCCTTCATAGTGACGCATGATCAATTGCGCCTCGATTTGCTGCACTGTATCCATGGCTACGCCGACCACGATCAGCAGCGACGTTCCGCCAAAATAAAAATTCACGCCCAGTCCGTTGGTAAACCACGTGGGCAAGCGCCCAAAGAAATCTCCCCCCAACCAGAAGGGCAGGTGGTTTAGGTGAATGCCGGTAATCATCCACTCCGGAATAAAGCTGATAATGATCAGGTACAAGGCGCCGACCAGGGTAATTCGGGTCAGGATCTCATTGATGTGATCTGCCGTTCTCTGGCCAGGGCGTATGCCGGGAATAAAACCGCCATACTTCCGCATATTGTCTGCGACCTCTTTGGGATTGAAGACGATAGACACGTAGAAATACGCGAAAAATATGATTCCGACTGCGTAGAGCAGAGTGTAAAGCGGTTCGCCCCACTTTAGCGCCTCAAGCATCGGTCGGAAATAGCGGTTATTTTGAAACATGAAACTGGCAGTTTGCGGCAAGGTGAGCACAGAACTGGCAAAGATTACCGGCATGACACCGCCACTGTTCACGCGCAAGGGCAGGTGAGTTGTCTGGCCACCCATTACTTTGCGCCCGACCACGCGTTTGGCGTATTGCACCGGGATTCGACGTTCACTTCGCTCCACGTAAACAATGAACGCGACCACCAGAAACATTCCGACCAGCAGGATCAGGATTGCCGGAGCGGTAAATACGCCCCACGCGGCATTCTTCGCCTTGTCGAACAGGTCGATTGCGGCTCGAGGTAGACCCACCACAATTCCGGCAAAGATCAGCAGCGACATGCCGTTTCCTACGCCGCGCTCCGTGATCTGCTCGCCCAGCCACATAATGAAGGCACTGCCTGTGGTAAGGGTCAGGATTGTCATCAACACAAATCCCGGACCGGGATTGGTTACAAAGGCAGTTCCTCCGCTTACCGTCTGATGTTCCAGGGTTACCGCTATCCCCAACGACTGCACGCAGCTAAGTATCACAGTCAGATAGCGCGTCCACTGGGTAATTTTCTTGCGGCCGAGCTCGCCTTCCTTCTGCAGCTTGGCCAGCGGTTCGTATACTACCGTTAGTAATTGCAGAATGATGGATGCCGTAATGTAGGGCATGATGCCCAGGGCAAATATCGTCAGCCGGCGCAGCTGGCCGCCACTGAACAGGTCAATAAAACCCAGCACCGTTCCCTGATTTTGCTGGAAAAACTGCTGCAACAGGTCGGCATTAATGCCGGGGGTGGGAATATGGCCGCCGAGCCGGTATACCGCCAGCAGCCCAAGTGTGAACAGAATCCGCTTGCGCAGGTCGGGAATGCGGAAGATGTTCGCAAGTTTTTCCAGCATAGACTATCCCGCTAATACTCCAAATTACATGGACAACAAAAACCCGGACTTTCCAACTACTTGCTGCCCGGCAATTTCTTTTTCCGCTTTACCGGGGCAATCTTAATCTCTATGACTTCCGCGACTCCGCCTGCCTTTGCTATCTTCTCCTGGGCCGACTTGGAGAATTTGTGAGCACTAATCTTGAAAGCGCTGCTCACTTCTCCATCGCCCAAAATCTTGACCATGGCGCTGCGGCGTGTCACTAATCCTGCTTTGCGCAGCACTGCGGGGTTGATTTCTAGCGTCCCTAAGCCCGCCAGGCTGGCCAGGTTCACCAAGGCGTATTCCTTGCGGAAAATATTGACGAAGCCACGCTTCGGGATACGGCGATGCAGTGGCATCTGACCGCCTTCGAAACCGCGCATCATGCGCGAACCGCTGCGGGAACGCTGGCCTTTATGCCCGCGCGTTGAAGTCTTGCCCATGCCGCTGCCCATGCCCCGGCCAACACGCTTGCGCTTTTCATTTGCGTTCTTAGGACGCCGTAACGTTGAGAGATTTATCGCCATTGTTTTCTTCGACCTAGCTGCCCGCTACTATTTTCACGAGATGCGGGATCTTCAGAACCATGCCGCGGATGGAAGGTGTGTCCTCCCTCTCCACAATCTGGTTCAGCCGGGTAAAGCCCAGACCCTTTACTACCCTCTTGTGTTTTTCCGGCGTACAAATCGCCGAGCGCACCCACTGTATTCGTATCTTCTTGTCAGTTGATGGCATAAATTAGAGCTCCTCCACCGACTTGCCACGCAGCGTGGCTACTTCCTGCCGGTCGCGCAAACTCCGTAACGCATCGAAGGTCGCCTTGATGACGTTATGAGGATTGGTCGTTCCGAGCGACTTGGTAAGCACATTTTGCACTCCGGCGGAGGTCATTACCGCGCGCACTGCGCCTCCGGCAATGACGCCGGTACCTTCAGGAGCGGGTTTGAGCAGCACCATCCCCGCGCCGAAGCGTCCCAGCACGGCGTGCGGGATGGAGGTCTGCGTCAGGCGCACGCGCACCAGATTTTTCTTCGCCGCCTCGATGCCTTTGCGAATTGCCTGGGGTACTTCCTTGGCTTTGCCGCTGCCATAGCCGACAACCGCGGAAGCGGGATCGCCTACAACCACAAGCGCCGCGAAGGACAGGTTCTTGCCGCCCTTCACTACTTTGGTCACGCGGTTGATGGCCACAACCTGATCTTTAAGCTGATATTGGCCAGGATCGAGCCTGGTTCTGACAATTGGCATTAGCTTCTCATTCCTCTTAAAACTGCAAACCTGCCGCACGGGCGGCATCGGCCAGCGCCTTTACGCGACCGTGATACTGATATCCGCCGCGATCAAACACCACCTGCTTGATGCCTTTGGCCTGCGCCTGTTCGGCAATCGCCTTCCCAACTTCCTTGGCGGCCGCCAGATTGCCTCCGGTTTTCGGCTTGGCCTCGCCACCGGACTTGCCGGTCTTTGCCCTGGAACTCGCTGAGGCCAGAGTGACGCCGCGCATGTCGTCGATTACCTGCACGTATAGCTGGTTCAGCGAACGGTATACGCTCATCCGCGGACGTTCCGGTGTTCCCTTGACCTTGCGGCGGATGCGAACATGCACCTTCTGCCGCGAAGAATTCTTGGACGTTCGAGAAATCATGGCCTATTTAGCCCCCGTCTTTCCGACCTTCTTCTTAAGCTTCTCGCCGGCGTAGCGAACGCCTTTATTCTTATAGGGATCAGGTGGACGCAAACCGCGCATTTCCGCGGCCACCTGCCCGAGCTTCTGGCGGTCGATACCGGACAGCGTGAGGCGGGTCAATTTTGGGTCCACCGCGACCTCAATCCCGCTGGGCAATGGATATTCAATCGGGTGCGAATAGCCGAGACTGAATACCACTGTGTTCTTGCCCTTCATTTCCGCGCGATATCCAATTCCCACAATCTCCAGTTCGCGGGTCCAACCCTTGGTGACGCCTTCCACGGAATTGTTCAGCAGTGCCCGCGACAGGCCGTGCAGCGCGGATTGCGAGTCATTGTCGCGCAGGGCGCAAAGCGTCCCGTCCCGTTGCTCAATCCTAATTCCTTGCGGAATGGTCGTTTCCAGCTTGCCTTTGGGTCCCTGAACCGAAACCACGCTGCCGTTGATTGCGATCTTTACGCCTGAAGGAATCGTTATCGGCTTTTTGCCTATTCTCGACATAAATCACTTCGTTTCACGTTGCACATTTCTCATTGCAAGTTCCTCGTTCGGAAATTCCGGTCCACCAAAACGAGAAACGCGGCTACTAGCTAACTTCACACAGAACTTCGCCACCCACGCCTTCGCGCTTGGCCTGTCGCCCGGTCATGACACCTCGAGGAGTGGTCAGGATGCTGATTCCCAATCCTCCCAGTACACGGGGTATTTCCGTGCGCCTTACGTAGACGCGGCACCCAGGACGCGAGATGCGGCGCAAGTTTGAGATCGCCGCCTCGCTGTTGGCGCCGTATTTCAGGTACACGCGCAGTATCTTGTGGCCTTCCTCCTCAGTCAGCTTGAAATTAGCGATATAGCCCTCTTCCTTGAGGATGCGGGCAATCTCTGCTTTCAAAGCCGAGGCTGGCACGTCCAGCTTCGGATGGCGAGCGCTGAGCGCGTTGCGAATACGCGTCAGAAAGTCAGCTACCGGATCGGTCAAATTCATTCGTTCCTTCTCCACTTCTTGTGCGTTTCACGCTGCCCGTTCCCCGTTTTCCGCGAGCCAGCGGCAGAAAGCGCGAGACGAGAAACGGTCTCACCTACCAAGAGGACTTACACACTCCAGGAATCTCGCCCCGCAGAGCCAGCCCGCGGAAGCATAAACGGCAAATACCGAACTTGCTCAAGAAGCCGCGTGGCCGGCCGCATAGATGACAGCGATTGCGTTGCCGCACGCCGAACTTGGGTTTCTTAAGCGCTTTTGCTTTATGTGATGTTCTCGCCATGTCCTCTCGTTTCCCGTTCCGTGTTTTTCGTTCCTCGATCCCGGACTAACGGGAAACGAGAAACCAGCACGGTCTTCATGCTCTAAAAGGCATTCCCAGGTGCTTCAGCAATACCCGTGCCTGATCGTCATTGGCCGCTGTGGTGACTACTGTGATGTTCATGCCTTTCTGTTTTTCCACTTTGGAATAATCAATTTCAGGAAAGACCAACTGGTCCTTCATCCCGAGAGTGTAGTTGCCCCGACCGTCAAACGATTTGGTCGAAACTCCCTTAAAGTCGCGAACTCGCGGCAACGCCACATTCATCAATCGGTCCAGAAACTCGTACATGCGATCGCCCCGCAGGGTGACCATGGCGCCAATAGGCATGCCCTCGCGCACCTTGAACGCCGCAATGGATTTCTTCGCCTTTGTAATGACCGGCCTTTGTCCGGTGATCTGTCCGAGTTCATTGGCGGCAGGGTCCATCAGCTTCGAGTTTTGCGTGGCTTCTCCCACCCCCATATTGACGACGACCTTGTGCAACCGGGGAACCGCCATGGGATTGGAAACATCCAGTTCCTTCATCAGGACAGGGCGTATTTCCTTCTCGAAACGAATGCGCAGCCGCGCGCCGCCTTTTACGTTGGCCCGTGGCTTGCCAGCTTGCCGCGCGGTTTCTTCCGCCGCAGCTTTCTTTTCCGCGGCACGCTTGTCGCCGCCCTTCTTGCCGTCGCCTTTTGCATCGGGGCCCTTGGCTTTGGGCTGTTTCTTCTGTTCTTTTTCGTCTGCCATAACTTGACCCGTCGGGTAATTGGGTAATTCAAAACCCCGCAAAACTTCTCCAGCTTTTCGATTACTCAAATTCCGAACTACTCACTATTTCTCCAGTGTGGTGCCGCATTTCCTGCACACACGCACTTTTCTTTCGCCGCGTACTTCATGGCCGAGCCGCACCGGTCCGCAGGTGGGACACAACAACATCACGTTCGAAACCGAGAGCCTGCTTTCCTGTTCCGCTATGCCGCCCTTGATGTTTCGTTGCGGATTAGGCCGGACATGCTTCTTGACCATCATGACGTGTTCGACCAGAAGCTTGTCCTGGTCAGGGAATACGCGCAGCACGCGGCCTTGCTTGCCCTTATCGCGCCCGCTGATCACCTTGACGTTATCGTTGCGGCGTATATCCACATGTTTGTGCACGCCTTTTGCGTTTGCGGTTGCAGTTTTCATTCTCAAACCCTTGCCGGGAAACCATCAGGGGCTAAAGCCCCACCCAATGTTCGGCTCTCTTTCGGCACGATCGAAGTCGCGCCCTTATACAAACCGAAAGCTCTTGCCGACGACTAACAACTAGCTACTAACGACTGCCTTTCATAACACTTCCGGCGCCAGGGACACAATCTTCAGGAACTTCTTGTCCCGCAGCTCGCGGGCCACCGGACCAAAAACGCGCGTACCCACCGGTTCGCCGTCATCGTTGATCAGGACCACCGCGTTCTGGTCAAAACGGATATAAGTGCCATCGCGACGGCGATGTTCCTTGCGGGTGCGCACGACGACGCACTTCACTACGGTTCCCTTCTTTGCTGTGCCATCCGGAGTGGCTTCCTTGACCGCGGCAGTAACCACATCGCCGAGGCCTGCGCGCAACCCGGTATGTCCCCCGAGCGGCAAAATCATTTGCAGGCGGCGGGCACCGCTGTTATCGGCCGCATCGAGAATCGTTCTCATCATGACTGCCATGGATGTATCTCCCTATCTACTCGCTCGCCCCGCTGATCAGGCCGTCGTCTCGGACACCTCAGTCTTGGCGCCCGTGGCTTCCGGCTCGTGCACAAGGGCGGCGCGCCGAATCACCTCAATCAGCCGCCACCGTTTCAGTTTGGAAAGGGGCTTCGTTTCCTCAATCTTGACCACGTCCCCGACCCGGGCGGTGTTCGCCTCGTCGTGGGCATAAAAACTCTTGGTCTTCTTCAATACCCGGCGATACATGGGGTGTGCTTTTTGCCGCGCCACCGCGACCACAATGGTTTTGCTCATTTTGGCCGAAACCACGTTGCCAATCTGCGTCTTCCGCCGGGAGGCGGTTGCTGTCGTCTCGACCATTACTTCGTCTCCGCTTTCTGCGCGGCCCGATCCCGTTCCTTGGAGATCGTCTTGAAGCGCGCAATGTCTTTACGCAAACCCCGGATCTTTTTCAGGCTTTCCGTTTGCCCCATATTGAGCTGAAACTTAAGGCGAAAGAGCTGATCGTTCTGCTCGCGCTGTTGATGCAGCAGTTCGGCGTCAGTAAGATTGCGTATTTTTTCGGCTTTCATAATCAATTTCCCAAACCTGGCGGACCAGCGTCCGGCGCTAGTCTATCCGTGTGCTCCGTCGCGCTTTACAAAGCGCGTCCGCAACGGCAGCTTGTGCGAGGCCAGGCGCATCGCCTCCTGAGCATCGGTGATGGATACACCTTCCATTTCAAACAAAATTCTTCCCGGACGTACGACCGCCACCCAATGGTCCGGCGCGCCCTTGCCTTTTCCCATACGGGTTTCCGCAGGCTTCTTGGTGACGGGCTTATCCGGGAACAAGCGAAGCCAGATTTTTCCGCCGCGCTTTACAAAACGAGTCATCGCCACGCGGCTGGCTTCAATCTGGCGGTCGGTAATGTATCCGCATTCCAACACTTTCAATCCAAAGTCCCCGAATGACAGCTCGGAGCCGCGCCACGCCTTTCCGCGCATGCGTCCGCGCTGCTGCTTGCGGTACTTAACCTTCTTCGGCATCAACATAAGTTGCTCTCAGCTTTTAGCAATCAGCACTCAGCCACGACTAAAATGCCGCCTGCGGCTCGCGTTTTTTCGCGGGCAATATCTCGCCCCGGTACACCCAGCACTTAACGCCGATCACACCATAGGTCGTCTTCGCCTCGGCGAAACCGTAATCGATGTCGGCACGCAGGGTATGCAACGGCAGGCGGCCCTGCAGGTACCATTCCGAGCGAGCGATTTCGTGCCCGTTCAGACGCCCGCTCACCCGTACCTTAATCCCCTTGCAGCCAAATCGCAGCGCCGAATCCACGGCTTTGCGCATGGCGCGCCGGAAGCCCACGCGTTTCTCAAGTTGCAGCGCAATGGATTCACCCACCAGTTGCGCATCGAGTTCCGGCTTGTGCACTTCCTGAATGTCGATGTAAACGTCCCGCTTGGTGCGCGTCTGGATCTCCTGCTTCAGCTTGTCAATCTCGGCGCCCTTGCGGCCAATGATGATTCCCGGTCGCGCCGTCCGGATGATAATCCGCAGCTTGTTGCCCGGACGCTCGATTTCGATGGAGCTGACGCCGGCCGATTTCAACTTTTCCTTGAGCTCCGCCTTCAGCCGGACATCCTCTTCCAACAGCTTGTCGAAGTCCCGGTCAACAAACCAACGAGACTTCCATGGTTTGGTGTAACCAAGACGAAATCCATACGGATGGACCTTTTGTCCCATCATTCCTCACTTGCCGGGCGGGAAGCCCGGAAAATCCCTGTTCCTGACAACCTACTTCTTGCCGCCCGGCCACGGCCGATTCAAGCCAAATCTCTTGGCGCCGGTCTTCTTGGCCCCGCTTGGTTGCGCCACCGACTTGCGAGCCGGTTTGGCGCCGACGCTCTGCTTGGCCCGGGGAGGAGCGACTGTGCCTTCCGGCCGTACCTTCTCCGCCAGTGCGACTTCAATGTGTGACATACGCCGCTGGTAGCGATAGGCCCGCCCCTGGGGTGCCGGACGAATTCGCTTCATGCGCGGCCCGTCGTTGGCAATGGCTCGCCGGACGTAGAGATTGTCCACGTCCACGTCCATGCCTTTCTCGGTATTCAGATACTGCGCATTGTCCAGAGCGGAGCGAACCAGCTTATAAACCTGCGTCGCTACGCGCTTATTTGTAAAGGTCAGCGTGTTAAGAGCATCCTCAACTCGCCGGCCTTTGATCAGATCCAGCACTAGGCGCGCTTTCTGCGGCGAAACGCGGATCCATCTTGCGGTTGCGCTAAATTCTGTCGTCGCTAATGCCATGTCGTTTTCTCAGGGTGCTCAGGCGCGCGGCGCTGGCTTGGCCGCAGTTTCCGTGGCCGCCTTCACCGAATGTCCCTTAAAGTTACGCGTGAAGCTGAATTCGCCCAGCTTATGCCCGACCATATTTTCCGTGATGTACACAGGGATGAACTTCTTGCCGTTGTGGACCGCCAGGGTATGCCCGACCATTTCCGGGATTACCGTCGAGCGGCGCGACCAGGTGCGCAACACCTTCTTCTCGTTACGCTGGTTCATGCCTTCCACCCGGGCCATCAAGTAGGCATCCACAAACGGACCTTTTTTTGTCGAACGCGCCATAGAATCAGTTCTCGATTTCCAGTCTTTTTGCTATGAGTTGCCAGCTACTTGGTTCGTCGGTTTACGATAAACCGGTTTGTCCGCTTGTTATTGCGAGTCTTGTATCCACGCGTAGGCTGCCCCCACGGCGTTACTGGATGACGACCGCCCGAAGTCTTGCCTTCGCCACCGCCGTGAGGATGATCAACCGGGTTCATGACCACGCCGCGATTGTGCGGCCGCTTGCCCATCCACCGCTTCCGGCCCGCCTTCCCGATCGACACGTTCTCATGGTCAAGATTGCCAACCTGTCCGATCGTCGCCATGCAATCCATGAGGACACGACGCGTTTCGCCCGACGGCAACTTAAGCAGGGCGTAGTCGCCCTCTTTCGCCACCAACTGCGCCGCCGCGCCAGCTGAACGGGCCATCTGCGCACCTTTTCCTGGCTTCAGTTCCACCGCATGAACCGTGGTTCCGGGGGGAATATTGCGCAACGGCAGAGCGTTTCCCACCAAAATGTCTGCATCGGGGCCGCTCACGATTTTCTGCCCAACTTTGAGTCCCGAGGGAGAAATGATGTAGCGTTTTTCGCCATCGGCATAATGCAGCAGTGCAATATTGGCCGAACGGTTCGGATCATATTCAACACTGGCAACCGTGGCGCTAATTCCGGACTTGTCGCGCTTGAAATCGATGATGCGGTACTTGCGCTTATGCCCGCCTCCACGCCACCAGATCGTAATATCTCCGGCATTACGGCGGCCGCCGCTGGACTTCTTGCTGACGGTCAGCGGCTTATGCGGCCCGCCTGGAGTCAAGTCGCTCTTGACGAGCGAGGTCTTGAATCGGAGCGTCGGGGTTATCGGTCGATAAGTCTTGATTGCCATATGTCTGCTCTCAATAACGCGTATGGTGACTCAGTTTCTCGCCGCGCTTTTCGCCGCCAACCTGGGGCTACAGGTTCTGAGCGTATTCCGGCATTTTTGGCTTTTCGCCGGGCTTATTGCCCTTTAGTCGTACGTACGCTTTCTTCCAGTCAGGCCGGTAGCCAGTGAACTTGCCGCGCCTCCGCTCCTTACCGGGGAAATTCGAGGTGCGGACGGTATCCACCTTCACTTTGAAAACCTGCTGTACCGCTTCCTTGATTTCAGTCTTGGTTGCCTGCGGAGCCACCTGGAACACCAAGGTATCCTGCGTTTCCTTTACGCCCAGGCCCTTCTCGGTGATGATGGGCTTGCGAATGATCTGGTAGGGCGATTTCATCCGGTTACCTCCCCTGCTTTCTCTTCAATGGCGCCGCGCCGGTGGCGTCTTGGAGCCGATGCCTGCAGCGAAGTCTGCAATCGCTCCAATGCGGGACGGGAAAAAATAGCCGTTTCATAGCGCAGAAGATGGTACGGGTGCACTTCATGGCCGCGAACTAGCTCCACTCCCGCCAGATTCCGTGCGCTCAATTCCAGGTTGCGATTATCCGCGCTTCCAGCCTCGACCAGCAACGCAGTCTTTCCGGCCTTGAGCGTGTCCAGCGCCTTGCGGAATGTCTTGCTTTTCGCTTCGCTCAAATCAAAACTCTCCACGATGGTCAGCTTTCCATCACTGAATTTGGCTGCCAGCGCTGAGCGCAAAGCGCCCAAAAGCTTCTTGCGCGGAAAATCAAATGCATAAGAGCGTGGTTGAGGGCCGTGGACTGTCCCGCCATGCCGCCACAGAGGGGAACGAATTGAACCCACGCGAGCGCGTCCCGTACCCTTTTGGCGCCATAGTTTCTTGCCGGCCCCGCTCACCAGTTTGCGGTTCTTGGTGGCGTGCGTGCCCGCCCGTTGCGCCGCGCGGTACGCCTGGACCGCCTCCCACAATAGGTCCTCATTGATCATGCCGAAGACTTCTTCGGCCAGATCCAGTGAACCCACCTTTTCGCCGCTCAAATTCAGAACATCAATGGTCGCCATCTTTCACTCACTTTTTCTTCGTCGCGCGCTTAGAAGCCTTCAACGGGTCAACCGTACCTGAACCGGCGAATCCACGGCGCTCGCGCGGCGCCTTGACCGGCTTACGAATGATCAGATAACCGCCCTCGGGTCCCGGTACCGCGCCTTCAACCACCAGAAGATTTTCGTCCTTATCGATGCCTAATACCCGCAGATTGCGGACTGTAATCTGCGCATGCCCCATGTGGCCGCCCATCCGCATGCCACGGAAAACCCTCGACGGAAAAGCCGAAGAGCCGATGGAACCGTTGATCGTAAACATGGATCCGTGGGACTTGGGACCGCCGGCGAAATGGTGCCGCTTCACCACTCCGGCATATCCCCGGCCCTTGCTGGTGCCCACTACGTCCACAAACTTTTCGCCGTCAAAGATGTCAACCAGAACCGAATCGCCGACCTGCGACAATCGCGAATTCCCGCAGGAATTTCACCGGCGGCAAATCGTGCTTGCCGAAGTGGCCTGTCATAGGCTGGTTGATTCGCGACGGTTTGACAAACTCAACCAGACCGACCTGGGCAGCTTCATAGCCGTCCTTGGCCGCCGTCTTGCGCTGTATGACCTTGCATGGTCCGGCCTGTAGTACTGTGCAGGGACGCACTTCGCCGTTGTTATCGAAGAGCTGCGTCATGCCGACCTTTTTCCCCAAAATTCCGTTGACGGGCATTGGTTCTTCTCCGAAGCAGCCAGGAGTTTGTAGCAAGCAGTCAGGAATCCAAAGCCCCTGCCTGCCAGCCAAACTCTCCACCTGCAAATAACTGCCAGCCTAGCTACAAGCCACCGGCTACTTTTTGTGCTCCTTATCGAACGCCTTGATCTCCACATCCACACCCGCAGGCAGATCGAGTTTCATCAACGCGTCAACCGTCTGCGGCGTGGGGTCAAGAATATCGAGCAGGCGCTTATGCGTGCGAATCTCAAACTGCTCGCGCGACTTCTTATCCACGTGTGGCGACCG